>JBDIAU010000172.1:0-5045 GCA_039812565.1 Beutenbergiaceae bacterium | reverse complement strand
GCCTGGGTGCCGTCCATGAGGTATATCGAGTGCTGCCGCGCGCGCGGCGAGAAGCCGGTGGCGAGCCACTCCTGCTCACCGGGCCGCGGCACCACGCGCCCGAACCCGACGATCGACGGGCCCCACATCTCGGCGGGCTGCCCCGTCGCCCGGCCGAACAGGTCGAGGAGAACCCTGGCGTCGGCCCGGCGCCGGTCGTCCGGCACCGCCTCGACGAACGCCTCGACGCTCGCTGCGCTCACCTGCGTCACCCGGCCGGACCGTGACGCCGACGGCGCCGCCCCGACGTCGCCCGCGCCGTCGTTCGTGTCCGAGGTCACCATGGCGTCATCCTGACCCGGGGAAGCAGCGACGGACCAGCGGTGTTCACGTGGTGTCGAGCGGTCCGGGCATGATGGCCGGGATCGCGCCCCACGACGCGGGAATGACGCGCAGCGTGCGTGCGTTACCCTCGTCAGGTATACCCCATGGGGTATCTAGGACAAGGAGACACAGCATGGCGACCGTGACCGCGACCGGCGACACCTTCCGCGACCTCATCCTCGAGAACGACATCGTGCTCGTCGACTTCTGGGCCGCCTGGTGCGGGCCGTGCCGGATGTTCGCGCCGGTGTTCGAGAAGGCGTCGCAGAAGCACGAGGACGTCGTCTTCGCGAAGGTGGACACCGAGGCCGAGCAGGCTCTCGCCGGGGCGGCCGGGATCACCTCGATCCCGACGCTCATGGCCTTCCGCGAGGGCATCCTCGTGTTCGCCCAGCCCGGCGCCCTGCCGGCCCCGGCGCTCGAGCAGGTCATCGACGCGGTGAAGAGCCTCGACATGGAGGCCGTCCGCGCGGAGATCGCCGCGCAGGAGCAGGTCCGCGCCTGAGCAGGGCCCTCACCTGACCACGACGACGGCGCGGGGTGCGACGGACGCCGTCGCACCCCGCGCCGTTCGCGCGCTCCCGCTCAGCCCGTGACGAGCGAGCGGAGCACGTACTGCAGGATGCCGCCGTTGCGGTAGTAGTCGGCCTCGCCGGGGGTGTCGATGCGCAGCACCGCGTCGAACGTGACGGCCGAGCCGTCCGCCTTGGTCGCCGTCACGCCGAGCGTGCGCGGGGTCGTGCCCTCGTTCAGAGCGGTCACGCCCGCGATGTCCACGACCTCGGTGCCGTCCAGCCCGAGCGAGTCCGCCGTCTCCCCGTCCGGGAACTGGAGCGGCAGGACGCCCATGCCGATGAGGTTCGAGCGGTGGATCCGCTCGAAGCTCTCGGTGATCACGGCGCGGACCCCGAGCAGGCTGGTGCCCTTGGCGGCCCAGTCGCGCGACGAGCCGGAGCCGTACTCCTTGCCGCCGAGGATCACCAGCGGGACACCCGCCTCGGCGTAGGCCTGGGCGGCGTCGTAGATGGTGGTCTGCTCACCCGTGAGGTGGTTGACCGTGACGCCGCCCTCGATCCCCGGCACCAGCTGGTTGCGGAGCCGGATGTTCGCGAACGTGCCCCGGATCATCACCTCGTGGTTGCCGCGGCGCGAGCCGTAGGAGTTGAAGTCGCGCCGGGCGACGCCGTGCTCGGCGAGGTAGCGGCCGGCGGGGCTGTCGGGCTTGATCGAGCCGGCCGGGCTGATGTGGTCGGTCGTCACCGAGTCGCCGAGCTTGGCGAGCACCCGAGCGCCGACGACGTCGGACACCGGCTCCGGCGCCATCCCCATGCCCTCGAAGTACGGGGGCTTGCGGACGTACGTCGACGAGCCGTCCCACGCGAAGGTGGCGCCCTCGGGCGTCGGCAGCGACCGCCACCGCTCGTCGCCCGCGAAGACGTCGGCGTAGTCCCGGGTGAACATCTCCTGCGAGATGGCCGAGTCGATCGTCGCCTGGACCTCGGCGGGCGACGGCCAGATGTCCGTGAGGAAGATCGGCCGACCGTCGGCGTCGCGGCCGAGCGGCTCGGAGGCGAAGTCGAAGTCCATGGTCCCGGCCAGCGCGTACGCGATGACCAGGGGCGGCGAGGCGAGGTAGTTCATCTTCACGTCGGGGTTGATCCGGCCCTCGAAGTTCCGGTTCCCCGAGAGCACGGAGACCACGGCGAGGTCGTGCGCGTTGACCGCCGCGGACACGTCCTCCGGGAGGGGACCCGAGTTGCCGATGCACGTCGTGCACCCGTACCCGACGAGGTGGAAGCCGAGCTTCTCCAGGTAGGGCCAAAGGTCGGCGGCCTCGTAGTAGTTCGTGACGACCTTCGAGCCGGGCGCCATCGACGTCTTCACCCACGGCTTGACGGCCAGCCCGGACTCCACGGCCTTCTTCGCCAGGAGACCGGCGGCCAGCATCACCGACGGGTTGGACGTGTTCGTGCACGACGTGATCGAGGCGATGACCACGTCACCGTGGGAGAGCTCGTACTCGGTGCCGTCGGGCCGGGTGACGTGGACCGCGCGACGCGCCTGGCTGGTGACCGCCGGTGAGTCCGACGCCGGGAACGACTCGAGCTCGGCCTCCTCGACGTAGTCGAGGACCTCGGGGGCGTAGGTGGGCAGGTCCCGCTCGAAGGCGTGCTTCGCGAGCGTGAGCTCGATCCGGTCCTGCGGGCGCTTCGGCCCGGCGATCGACGGCACGACGGTCGAGAGGTCGAGCTCGAGGTACTCGGAGAACACCGGCTCGACGTACCCCGGCGCCGTCGGGTCGTGCCAGAGGCCCTGCTCCTTGGCGTAGGCCTCGACGAGCGCCACCTGCTCCTCGTCGCGGCCGGTGAGGCGCAGGTAGTCGATCGTCGCGTCGTCGATGGGGAAGATCGCCGCGGTCGAGCCGAACTCGGGGCTCATGTTGCCGATGGTCGCCCGGTTCGCGAGCGGCACCTGGGCGACGCCCTCGCCGTAGAACTCGACGAACTTGCCGACGACGCCGTGCTGGCGCAGCAGCTGCGTGATGGTGAGCACGACGTCGGTGGCCGTCGCCCCGGGCGGGATGGCGCCCGTGAGCTTGAAGCCGACGACGCGCGGGATGAGCATCGAGACCGGCTGGCCGAGCATCGCCGCCTCCGCCTCGATGCCGCCGACGCCCCAGCCCAGGACGCCGAGCCCGTTCACCATCGTCGTGTGGGAGTCCGTGCCCACGCACGTGTCGGGGTAGGCGCGGACGACGCCGTCGACCTCGCGCGTCATCACGACGCGGGCGAGGTGCTCGATGTTGACCTGGTGGACGATGCCGGTGCCCGGCGGGACGACCTTGAAGTCGTCGAACGCCGTCTGGCCCCAGCGCAGGAACTGGTAGCGCTCGCGGTTGCGCTCGTACTCGAGCTCGACGTTCCGCTCGAACGCGTCGGGCCGGCCGAAGACGTCGATGACCACCGAGTGGTCGATGACGAGCTCGGCCGGGGCGAGCGGGTTGATCCGGTTGGGGTCGCCGCCGAGCTCGGCGACGGCCTCGCGCATGGTCGCCAGGTCGACGACGCACGGGACGCCGGTGAAGTCCTGCATCACGACCCGGGCAGGGGTGAACTGGATCTCGGTGTGGGGCTGGGCGTCGGGGTCCCACTCGGCGAGCGCACGGACGTGCTCGGCCGTGATGTTCGCCCCGTCCTCCGTGCGCAGGAGGTTCTCGGCGAGGACCTTGAGGCTGAAGGGCAGCCTCTCCACGCCGGGGACGGCCGACAGCCGGAAGATCTCGTAGCTGCGGTGGGCGACCGTGAAGGTGCCCTTGGCGGAAAACGAATCGACGGTGCTCACGCAGTTCTCCCTCGTGCGGCTGACGACGCGCCGGCGGTCCGCGGACCGGTTCCCAGATCCTCCCATGCGCCGCGGCCGGTTCGCGGCGGGGAGCCCGCCCCCGGACACCCCCGCAGGAGGAGATCTCTCGACGTCAAGATACCTCGACGCGCGCCGTCCGGCGACGACCGAGCCGGGCGACGACCTCGACCAGCGCGCACGCGACCGTCCCGACGGCGAGCACGAGGGTCGCCGTGAGCCGGTCCGGCACCTCGAGAGCGAAGAACGTGCGCACGAACGGCAGGACGAACGCGAGCACCGCGGCCGCCGCCATCGCCCCGACCAGGGCGAGCCGCCACCAGCTCCACGGCCGCGCCAGGACGCCGAGCACCCACAGCCCCACGACGAGCAGCACCATCGTGGCGCCGGTGCGCGCCTGGCCCTCGGAGTCGGCCAGGTGCAGCGGCGCGTACACCGCGAGCACCGCCGAGCCTGCGACGATCCCGGACGGCACGGCGAACCACAGCACGCGCGGCAGGAAGCCCGGGACGTAGCGCTGCCCGTTGGGCGGCAGCGCCAGGATGAAGGCCGGGATGCCGATGGTCAGGGCGCCCACCAGGGTGAGGTGGCGCGGCAGGAACGGGTAGGGCCAGGACAGCGCGACGACCGTGAGCGCCAGCAGCGTCGCGTAGGTCGTCTTGGTGAGGAACAGGTTCGAGACGCGTTCCATGTTCGCGATGACGCGCCGGCCCTGCGCGACCACGCCCGGCAGGGTGGCGAACCGGCCGTCGAGCAGCACGATCCGGGCGACGGCCTTGGTGGCCCCGGCGCCGTTGCCCATGGCGATCCCGAGGTCCGCGTCCTTGAGGGCGAGCGCGTCGTTCACACCGTCGCCGGTCATCGCGACGGTCCGCCCTTCGGCCTGCAGCGCCGCGACGAACGCCCGCTTCTGCTCGGGCATGACGCGGCCGAAGACGGCGCCCTCCCGGACGGCGGCCCGGAGCGTCGCCAGGTCCTCCGGGTCCTCGGCGGTCAGCGGCAGCGTCCGGGCGTCGACGCCCTCGACCGCCTCGCCGCCGCGCAGCCCGACGACGCGCGCGATCGAGGCGACCGTGGTCGGGTTGTCGCCGGAGATCACCTTGACGTCGACGCCCTGCTCCCGGAAGTACGCGAGCGTCTGGGCGGCGTCGGGCCGGACCCGCTCGCGCAGGACGCCCAGCGCGACCGGGCTCAGGTCGGTGGGCAGCGGCCGGCCCGGGTCGGGCAGGCCCGACGGCGCCACGGCGAGGACCAGCACGCGGAACCCCTCGTCCGCCGCGGCGCGGACCCGCGCGAGGGCGTCGCGGGCGGCGTCGTCGTCC
>JBDIAU010000171.1:0-5092 GCA_039812565.1 Beutenbergiaceae bacterium | reverse complement strand
GGCTGGCGCCGTTGGTGCGGATGACCTCGGCGTACCAGTGGAAGGACTTCTTCTTGTGGCGCTCGAGGGTGCCGGTGCCGTCGTCGTTGCGGTCGACGTAGATGAAGCCGTAGCGCTTGGAGAGCTGGGCGGTGGAGGCGGAGACGAGGTCGATGGGTCCCCAGGTGGTGTAGCCGAGGAGGTCGACGCCGTCGGCGAGGGCCTCGCCGACCTGGACGAGGTGGTCGTTGAGGTAGGAGATCCGGTAGTCGTCGAGGACGGTCTTGGTGCCGTCGACCTCGACGAGGACGTCCTTGGCGCCGAGGCCGTTCTCGACGATGAACAGGGGCTTGCCCCACCGGTCCCAGAACTGGTTGAGCACGATGCGCAGGCCGACGGGGTCGATCTGCCAGCCCCACTCCGAGGCCGGCAGCGTCGGGTTGGCCACGCCGGTGAGGATGTTGCCGCGGGAGACGGCCTTCTTCGACAGATCTGCCGTCTCGCAGGTGCTCATGTAGTAGCTGAACGAGACGAAGTCCACGGTATGGCGAAGGAGCTCACGATCCTCGGGGGTGATGTGGAGCTCGATGCCGTGCTCGCGGAAGTAGCGCAGGGCGTAGCCGGGGTAGTAGCCGCGGGCGTGGACGTCGCTGAACATCAGGTTCGCGTGGTCGGCGTGCATGACGGACAGGACGTCGGCCGGGTCCGGGGTCAGGGGGTAGATCGGCATCGAGATGACCATGCAGCCGACCTTCAGGCCGGGGTGGGACTCGTGGGCGATCTTGGTCGCCAGGGCCGAGGCGACCAGCTCGTGGTGGATCGCCTGGTAGAGCGCGGACGGGTCGAGGCGCTCGGGCGGGGTGTTGATCCCGCCGCTCATGAACGGCAGGTGCAGCACGGAGTTGATCTCGTTGAACGTCAGCCAGTACCGCACGCGGTGGCCGTACCGATCGAACAGCACGCGGACGTACCTCTCGAAGTACCCGATGAGGTCGCGGGAGACCCAGCCGTCGTAGGTCTCGGCCAGGTGCAGCGGGGTCTCGTAGTGGGAGATCGTGACCAGGGGCTCGATGCCGTGCTTCTCCAGCTCGTCGAGCACGCGGTCGTAGAACGCCAGGCCCTCCTCGTTCGGCTCCGTCTCGTCACCGCGGGGGAAGATCCGCGACCACGCGATCGAGAAGCGGAAGACGGTGAAGCCCATCTCCGCGAACAGCGCGATGTCCTGCGCGTACCGGTGGTAGAAGTCGATGGCCTCGAGCTTGAGGTTGTCCGGCGTCGGCGCGGGGACGCGGGGCGAGGCGCCGCCGTGCGGCAGCACGTCCTGGATGGACAGGCCTTTGCCGCCCTCGTCGTACGCGCCCTCGATCTGGTTCGCCGCCGTCGCCCCGCCCCACAGGAAGCCGGGCGGGAAGGGCGTCGTAGTGGTCTCGGGCATGAGCAGCCTCCTGCCTCGTCACGGGGTGCGGCGTCGTCGCGGCCCGACCACGGTAGGTGGGCTGTCGTGGGGGCGTCCAGGTTCCGGAGGTCCCGATGACGACGGCGCCGCGCGCCGGCCCGGCACCTCGTCCACAGCCCGCGGCCGCGTCCCGGTGGACACACGGACCGCCGTTGGTCCAGGGAATGCTCAGGAGGGCGACGTACAGTCGCAGGATGAGAGCGCGACTCGCCCGTGGCCTTGCCGTGGCCGCTGCCGTCGTCGCGCTCGTCGTGCCCGGGAGCGTGGCCTCCGCGGCCGACGAGATCCCCGACGGCGCCCCGGTCGGCTACGACGTGTCCTACCCCCAGTGCGCCCGGGAGCTCCCCGAGCCCGCGGAGTTCGCGGTGGTCGGCGTCAACGGCGGCACCGCGGTCACCACCAACCCGTGCTTCCGGACCCAGCTCGACTGGGCCCGCGGCGCCACCGGCGGCACCGACCAGCCGCCGGTCGCCCTCTACGTGAACACGGCGAACCCGGGCCACGACGGCTCGTGGTGGCCGACATCGAACACGTACCCCGCCGGTGCGCGCACCTCCGTGCCCAACCCGTACGGCGTGTGCCGCGGCGAGGAGGACGCGGCCTGCGCCTACGTCTACGGCTACGCGAAGGCCCACGACAGCGCCTGGGAGCGCGGGGTGCCCAAGCCCGCGACGTACATGTGGTGGCTCGACGTCGAGACCATGAACACGTGGCAGCCCGACCGCGTCGCCAACCGGGCCGTGCTCGAGGGCATGGCGTACTACCTGCTCGAGGTCCTCGAGGCCGAGGGCGTCGGCGTCTACTCGACGTCGTACCAGTGGACGCAGATCGTCGGCCGGGTCGGGCCCGTGCGGCAGTCCTCGCCGGCGCGCGCCAGCATCCTCAACGGCCTGCCGAGCTGGCTCGCGGGGGCGACGTCGCTCGAGACGGCCCGCCGGGCCTGCGGCTTCGCCTCGCTGACCGGGGGCGACGTCGCGATGGTGCAGTGGGTCCAGGACGGACTGGACCACAACTACGCCTGCGCCGCCGAGTAGCGCGCGCGCCGCGGGGCTCGCCCGTGGTCTCGCCCGCTGAGACCACCGGGTTCGGCAGCCGGAACCGTGTCGCGCCGGCGGCGCGGGTGAGCCACGCTTCCGCATCGACCCGGGCGCGAGGATGCCACCGCATCGGACCCGGGCGTGAGGACGGAGCTGGGTTTGCCCGCACCTGAGGTGTGCTGGCGGATGGTCATCATCCGCGACGAGAGGTGGGCGGGGACGACCGCCCGACTGGCCGACGAGATGATCGCGGGGGACCAACCGCCGTCGACCCTGGTGGCCCGGGTCCGAGAGCTCCGGGCGGCCGACCGCTCCGGCGATCCCCTGCGGCTCGAGCAGCGCGAGCGAGAGGTGCTCTGCTCCCTCGCCGGGAGCCTGGACCGGACCGCCTTCTACGTGCCGCAGCACGGGCAGCACGACGCCGACGAGCAGTGGCCGAGCGCGGCCGCGACCATCGTCACCACATGGCCGGACCCCCTGCTCAGCTCCTGAGAGCTCGAGCAGGGGGTCCCGGCGGCCGTCGCGGTCACCGCCTGCATTCCTTCCCCTACGTGCTGCCGGAGCGGGCCGGGTTCGCGTCGACACCCCTCCGATCGGCTCGCGCCGGGGTCTCGGTCATCCACCGAGCCGCACTGGGCGTATTGCGGTCCGCCATCTCCCGGTTGCGGGATCGTGCGGTTTTGGTTGCGGTTCGGCCGGACGGTCGGTGGCCTGACCCGCTAGCGGCTGAACTTGGCCGTGGCGCTCGTGTACGTCGTGCCGGACGACGTCGAGGCCGTCATCGTGTCGTTGGTGAAGCTCCCGCTCGTCCGGGACGTGAAGACGACGACCGTCGCGGTGACGGCGGGACCGGTGCTCGGGAAGGTCAGCGAGCTCGTCGGCGTGACGCTGCCGCTGCCCGACTCGGTGACCCGGACCCGGTGCCCGGAGCCGAGGTCGCTGACCACGTTGCCCCAGCCGTCGGTCACCGCGACGGTCGCGGTGAACGTGCTCGCGTTGCCGAACGACGTCACGGTGCACGTGAACAGGCAGGGGCTCGAGGCGGTGCCGGCGGACAGCACGGGCCCCGACCAGGCGAGGCGCGTGGCGCCTGCGGCCTGCACGGACACCGTGGCCGACGTGCCGGTCGTCGTGCCTGTCGTCGCCGTCACGGTGGTCGTCCCGGCGGCGACCAGCGTGACCGACGCGGTGCCGACGCCCGCGGTGAAGCGGACCTGCGACGGGTACGTGGGGCTGGTGCCGGACGGGCTCGCGGCCGGTCCGGTGAACGTCACGGTCCTCCAGCCGGTCACCGTGGTGTCCGTGCTGCCGTCGGCGCGGACCGCCGTGAGGCCGACCGTGACGGCGGTCCCGGCCGTCGCGCTCGCGGGCGTCGTCACCGTGTACCGGTTGACCGAGCTCTTCGTGGTCGAGGTCGTGACGTCGGCCTGGTTGCCATGGGCGTCGGTGGCGTGGACCGTGATGGTGAGGACGCCGTCGGCGAGGGAGCGCAGGTCGAGCGCGGGTGTGGTCCACGTGCTGCCGGTCACCGCGGCCTCGGCCGCGACGGTGCGCCCGGCGGCGTCGGCCACGACGACGGCGACGCTCGAGCCCGCCTCGACGGTCCCCGAGACCGTGGTCGCCCCCGCGGTCACGGCGGTCAGCGGGTCGGGCAGCGCCGTGACGGTCAGCGGGGTGACCGCGGTGTCCTTGGCCGCGGACCGGGTGACGACGGTCGCGTTCCCGGCGGTGTCGACGGCCGTGACCGAGTACGTGAGGAGGCCGTCCGCGAGGGCCTCGACGTCGAGCGGGCCGGCCGTCCACGACGTCCCGACGACGACGGCGGGCACCGGGCCCGCGGAGCGGACGCCGTCGGAGGCGGTGAGCTCGACCCGCGCGCCGGCCTCGACCGTGCCGGCGAGGGTGACGCCGCCCGTGGCGCGGGTGACGGGGTCGGTCGCGGACGTGATGGCGACCGACGGGGCGGTCGCGTCGACGGCGACCGTGACGGTCGCCGCGGCGGACACGTTCCCGGCGGCGTCGGTGGCGAGGTAGGAGACGTGGGCGACGCCGTCGGTGTCGAGGAGGACCACCGCGTGGTCGCCCGGCGTCGTGGTCCGGGGGCCGTCGCCGACCCAGGTGGTCACGCTCGCGACGCCGCTGCCTGCGTCCGACGCGGCCACGTCCACCCGGGCGGGGCGGGTGATGACGTACCCGGACGGTCCGGGCCCGGGGGAGACGGTCGCCGAGGCCGTCGGCGGGGTCGCGTCGACGAGGACGGGCGCGCTGCGCTCGCTCGTCGCGGTCCAGCCGCGGTGCACGGCGACGACGGTGTAGGTGACGGCGCCGTCGGGCACGCCGAGGTCGGTGCACGCGGTCGCGGCGATCGGGGCTTCGGCGGTCCCGCAGGTGGTGGGCACGCCGCCGTCGCGCAGCACGTAGTAGCCCTCGGCGGCGGTGCCGGTGGTGAGCAGGGCGGGGAACCAGGCCAGCCGGACGTCCGGGCCGGCGGCGTGGGCCGTGAGGTCGGTGGGCGCACCCAGGTCCGCGAGCGTCGCCGTGGCCGTCCCCGCGGCGGGGGCCGACCAGTAGGCCCACCCGGCGGGGGCGACCTGGAGGAGCGCCGCGGTCGCGACCGTGA
>JBDIAU010000170.1:0-5092 GCA_039812565.1 Beutenbergiaceae bacterium | reverse complement strand
TCTCGCCGCCGGACGGTTTCGCACGTCCGGACCCCTTCCCGCTGCTGAGCTCGCACCTCCCGTCGCCGCCCCTCCGCCGAGTTCGCACCCCCCGGCTCGCCCCTCGCGCCGAGTTCGCACCCCCCGAGCGCCGACCCCGCCGAGTTCGCACCCCCCGTCGCGAGGTCGCACCTGCGACGTGCGACCTCGCGCGCCGACGTGCGAACTCGGCGGAGCGGTCGGGCCCGACGTGCGAACTCGGCGGATCGGCCGGCCTCGCCTCCGGCCACGACGACGTCGCACCCCACGCTGGCTCGTCGCCACCGAGTCGCACCCCACGCTGGCTCGTCGCCACCGAGTCGCACCTCCCGAGCGCCGACCCCGCCGAGTTCGCACCCCCCGTCGCGAGGTCGCACCTGCGATGTGCGACCTCGGAGACTGGGGTGCGAACTCGGCAGCCCGAGCCCGACCCAGGTGCGAACTCGGCGGCCCGAGCCGGGCCCAGGTGCGAACTCGGCGATGGCGGCGAGGTTCTCGGCCGGCGGGACGTCGTCGCCGCGAGGCCGCGCCGAGCCCCGAACGACCGCGGCCCCGTCCCACGAGGGGGACGGGGCCGCAGCCACGGTGGCGGGTGAGGGATTCGAACCCCCGAAGCATTCCGCAACTGATTTACAGTCAGCTCCCTTTGGCCACTCGGGTAACCCGCCGTGGTCGCGCGCAGGGCGCGGATGGAAGGATAGCAAGCCTGAGCGGTGCCCTCGTACGCGACTGCGGGCAGAGGAGCGCCGCACCCGACGGCGGACGACGCCGTCGGGCTCGTACGCAGGACGACGGCCGGGCCGACGGCGGCCCCGTCGCGGAGAACCAGGAGAGTGGCATGGCAGGGGACTCGTCGTTCGACATCGTGAGCAAGGTGGACCGCCAGGAGGTCGACAACGCCGTCAACCAGACCGCCAAGGAGCTCGCCCAGCGGTACGACTTCAAGGGCGTGGGTGCGTCCGTGCGCCTCAGCGGGGACTCGATCCTCCTGGTCGCCAACTCGGCGGAGCGGGTCAAGGCGGTCCTCGACGTCCTCGAGACCAAGCTGATCAAGCGCGGCGTCTCCCTCAAGGCCCTCGACACCGGCGACGGCGAGCCCCGACCCTCCGGCAAGGAGTACCGCCTCGAGGCGCACCTCAAGGAGGGTCTCGCGGGCGAGGCCGCGAAGAAGGTCACCGCCCTCATCCGGTCCAAGGGCCCGAAGACGGTCAAGACCCAGGTGACCGGAGACGAGGTGCGCGTCACGTCGAAGAGCCGGGACGACCTTCAGGCCGTCATCGCGCTGCTCAAGGACGAGGACCTCGACGTCGCCCTCCAGTTCGTCAACTACCGCTGAGCCCGACGACGGTCGCGCACCCGGGCGGGTGCGCGACCGTCGTCCTGTCGGTGGGCTCCGCGCCGGGCGGGGCGCTCAGCGCCGGTAGCCGGCCATCGCCTCGAGGCGGGAGATCCGCTCGTTCATCGGCGGGTGGGTCGCGAAGAGCCGCGCCATCCCCGACCCGCGGAACGGGTTGGCGATCATCAGGTGCGAGACGTTCTCCAAGGACGAGGTCTGCGGGAGCGGGCGGGCCTGGGTGCCGCGCTCGAGCTTGCGCAGCGCCGACGCCAGGGCCAGCGGGTCCCCGGTGAGGGCGGCGCCGTCCTCGTCGGCGTCGAACTCGCGGGTCCGGCTGATCGCGAGCTGGATCATCGTGGCCGCGAACGGCGCCAGCAGCGCCGTCGCGATCGCCGCGACGGGGTTGCCGCCCTCACGGTCGTTGCCGCCCCCGAAGAACAGCGCGAACTGGGCGAGCGACGTGATGACGCCCGCGATCGCCGCGGCGACCGACGACGTGAGGATGTCGCGGTTGTACACGTGCATGAGCTCGTGGCCGAGGACGCCGCGGAGCTCCCGCTCGTCGAGGATCGCGAGGATCCCCTCGGTGGCGCACACGGCGGCGTTGCGCGGGTTGCGACCCGTCGCGAACGCGTTCGGAGCGGCCGTGGGCGAGATGTAGAGCCGGGGCATCGGCTGGCGCGCCGTCGTCGAGAGCTCACGCACGATCCGGTACATCACCGGCGCCTCGGCCTCGCTCACGGGCCGCGCGTGCATGGCGCGGATCGCGATCTTGTCCGAGTTCCAGTAGCCGTAGAAGGTCATGGCGAGCCCGAGGCCGGCGAACAGGAGCAGGAAGCCCTGCTGGCCGGTCCCGTTGGCGAGCAGCGCCCCGATGGCCAGGACGATGGCCCAGAGCACGCCGAAGAGCAGCGTGGTCTTGAGCCCGTTGAAGTGGCGACGCGTGTGCATCGTTCAGGTTCTCCCGGTGGTCGCGGACACTGGCGTCCTCGTCGGAGGAACGCACGAGCGGCCCCGGCCGTTCCCGGTGCGCGACGGGACGCCCGTCACACCGACCGCGGCCGGCGCGCCGGGCTCAGGCGACCTCGACCTCGCCGCGGGAGATGGACGTCATCTCCTCGCGCGGGACCACCTTGACGCGGGCACGGCCCTGCGCGCGGCCGAGCTCCTGCTCGAACGCGTCGAGCAGCTCCCAGCCCTCCCACGTCGTGAACGGCACGCCGTCGCGGTGGAGCAGGTCGAGGATGGCCTCGGGGTCGCGCACGGGCGCCGTCGGCAGCACGCCGGCGTCGACGTCCTCGCACAGGTGCCGGATGGTCTCCGAGGCGTCCGACTTGGTGTGCCCGATGAGCCCCACCGGCCCGCGCTTGATCCACCCCGTCGCGTAGATGCCGGGGATCGGCTCGCCGTCGATCCCGACGACGCGGCCCTCCTCGTTCGGGATGACGCCGTGCACCGAGTCGAACGGGATGTCCACCAGCGGGGAGCCGAAGTAGCCGACCGCCCGGTAGACGGCCTGGACCGGCCAGTCGTGGTGCTCGCCCGTGCCCGAGACGGTGCCGTCCCCGTTGAGCTGGGTGCGCTCCGTGCGGACGCCGACGACGTGCCCGTCCTCGCCCAGCACCTCGACCGGCTTGTGCAGGAAGTGCAGGTGGATGCGCCGGGAGGCGGTGAGCTCCTCCGGCTCGCGCAGCGTCCAGTCCGTGAGGGTCTTGACGACCTGCTTGGTCTGGTTGGAGGACCGGATGGCCTCCATCGAGCCGTCGTCGAACTCGAAGTCCTCGGGGTAGACGACGACGTCGACGTCGGGCACGTGGCCGAGCTCGCGCAGCTCCAGCGGGGAGAACTTCACCTGCGCCGGGCCGCGACGCGCGAAGAGGTGCACGTCCGTGACCGGGTTCGACGCCAGGATCTCGTGGACGTTCGCCGGGATCTCCGTGGGCAGGAGGTCGTCGGCGTGCTTGGTGAGCATGCGGGCGACGTCGAGGGCGACGTTCCCGGCGCCGAAGACGGCGACCTCCCGGGCCTCGAGCGGCCACGTCCGGGGGACGTCCGGGTGCCCGTCGTACCAGGAGACGAAGTCCGCCGCACCGTAGCTCTCCGGCAGGTCGATGCCGGGGACCTCGAGGGACGCGTCCCGGATGGAGCCCGTCGCGAAGATCACCGCGTCGTAGTACTGGCGCAGCTCGTCGAGCTTGAGGTCGACGCCGAAGTCCACGTTGCCGAGGAGGCGGATGTCACCGCGCTGCAGCACCTTGTGGAGCGCCACGATGATCTGCTTGATCCGCGGGTGGTCGGGGGCGACGCCGTACCGGACGAGGCCGAACGGGGCGGGGAGGCGCTCGAAGAGGTCGATGCTCACCTCGAGCCCGGTCTTGGACAGGATGTCGGCGGCGTAGATGCCGGCGGGGCCGGCTCCGACGATCGCGACGCGCAGTGGGGTGCTGCTGCTCACGCCTGGTGTGCCTCTCGTCGAGTGTCTGCTGCCCGCCCCGGGGTGTGTGGGGGCGCGGGCACGGCGGGGTTGCGCGGCCTCCATAGTACGAACTGCCGCCGACAGGACCGTCCGTGAGACGGTCTCGGTCCGGATCGTGGAACCCGGCCGTCGGTGGTAACGGCTCGGCGGGACGGCCCGGGACGCCGTGCCCGGCAGGATGGGCCGGTGCCTCCTGCCACGGACCGTCGACGCGCTGTGGGCTCGACGGACCCGGTCGGCCTTGCCAGCGGCCTCGGCGCGTACCTGCTCTGGGGCGCGATGCCCCTGTACTTCCCGCTCCTCCAGCCCGCCGGGCCGGTCGAGATCGTCGCCAACCGGGTGGTCTGGTCGCTGCTGTTCTGCCTCGCCCTGCTCGCCGTGACTCGCGGCTGGGGCCCGTTCCGCGCCGCCCTGCGCACCCCGCGCACGCTGCGACTCCTGGCCGTCGCCGCCGTCCTCGTCGCGGTGAACTGGCTCGTCTACGTCTACGCGGTGCTCTCCGACCAGGTGGTCGACGCCGCCCTCGGCTACTTCGTGAACCCGCTCGTGACGGTGGTGCTCGCCGTCGTCGTCCTCGGGGAGCGCCTGCGCCCCGCCCAGTGGGGCGCGCTCGGGCTGGGCGCCGTCGCCGTCGTCGTCATCGCCGTCGGGTACGGGCAGGTGCCGTGGATCGCGTTCGCCCTCGCCGTCTCGTTCGGGCTGTACGGGCTCGTGAAGAACCGGGTCGGCCGGACGGTGCCGGCGGTGGCGGGCCTGGCCGTCGAGACGCTCGTCCTCGCCCCGCTCGCCGGCGGGTACCTCGTCTGGCTCGGCCTCCAGGGTGAGGCCACGTTCGTCGGCTACGGCCCGTGGCACGCCGTCGCGCTCCTCAGCGCGGGCGTGGTGACGGCGACGCCGCTGCTCCTGTTCGGTGCGGCCGCCCGCCGCATCCCGCTGAGCCTGCTCGGCCTCATCCAGTACCTGACGCCGACGATCCAGTTCGTCATCGGCGTCGTCGTCCTCGGCGAGGCCATGCCGCCGGCCCGGTGGGTCGGGTTCGCGCTCGTGTGGGCGGCGCTCGTGATCCTCACCGCCGACGGGCTGCACCAGGTGCGTACCGTACGGCTCGCGCGAGCCGCACGGTAGCGGCCCGGCCTTGGGACCGGCCGCGCGCGTCCTACCGCGCGCGGTCGACCAGTGCCGTCGCGAAGGCGGCGAGGGAGTCCTTGACGGGCCCGTCGGGCAGGGTGGCGATCTCCTCGATGGCCTCGAGCGCGAGGGCC
>JBDIAU010000169.1:0-5103 GCA_039812565.1 Beutenbergiaceae bacterium | reverse complement strand
ACCTGCGCCGTGGCGTCCTCCAGCGCGATGCCCGAGGGCAGGTCGTCGAGCAGGCCCGACGCGACGTGCATCTCGCGGACCACGTCGACCATCTGCTCGAGCGCGCCGGGCGGCGGCGCGATGATCAGGTCGAGGCCCGGGTCGAGCAGGCGGAGCTCGGAGTCGGTGACGACGACGGCGATCTCGATGAGCGCGTCCGTGGCGAGGCTGAGGCCGGTCATCTCGCAGTCGATCCAGACGATCCGGTCCTGCACTCCGTTCGCGCTTGTCACGCCCACACTGTAAGCCGCAGATCAGGACGGTCACAGGCGAAGGGCGGCTACGCCTGGTCGGTGTCCCTGGTCCGGCCGAGGCGGCGCGTGCCGAAGTACCACACGGCGACGAGACCGACGCCGGCCAGCGCGCTGAGGACGACCGACGTGACCGTGGGCGCGTCCTCGGCGCCCGACGCCAGGGCCTTGGCCTGGATGCCCGCGACGACCAGGAAGTACGCCGCCCCGACGAGCGGGACGTGCTTGAGGATCGGGACCAGCGGGATGCCGGGGGTCCCGCCGGTCCCGGGGGTGCCGAGCGCCGCGCCCGGCCCGTCGAGCAGGAGCCGGGCCGTGGAGTTGAGCGGCTCGAAGCGCCCGTCCGGGGTCAGGTGGAGCAGGACGATGTTCTTGGAGTCCGCGAACGTCTGCGCGGGCAGGTCGAACGAGCTCGTCGTCACCGCGAACAGGGCGACGTCGGGGCGACCCTCCCGGGCGGCGTCGAGCTTCTGCAGCTCGGAGCGGCGGACGGCGGCGTCGCCGAACCGCACCTGGGCCAGGCCGGAGAAGGCGGCGACGTCGACGCCCTCGGGGCCCTCGAGCGCCGGCTCGGCGTCCACGTAGCCGCGCCCGCGCATCCAGCTCAGGACCGCCCGCTCGGCCTGGCGGGCGTTCGTGATCGTGGGGCGCGGTGCCGAGCTCATCGCCGGGAGCGTACGCCACGCCCGCCCGGGTCCGGCCGGGACGGCGCCGCCGACCTGCGCGCCGGCTCGGGTTCGTCGGCACCGGGCGTGCCCTAGCGTGATCCTCGCCGGCCCGTCCCGCCGCATCGAGACCGGGCCGCTCGGCACCCGTCTCACGGGTGGCAGCACGTCGCGAGGAGCACCACCATGACCGCGAACCCCACCGACCAGCGGGAGCGTGCCTGGCACGCGATGTCACCGGAGGCCGCCGCCTCGGCGCTCGACGTCGACCCCGACGCCGGTCTCGAGCCCGCCGAGGCCGCCCGCCGCCTCGAGCGCTACGGCCCCAACGCCCTGCCGACGGAGCCGCCGCCGAGCGTGTGGGCGGTGGCCGGCGCCCAGCTGGCGAACCCGATGAACATCATGCTGATCATCGTGGCCGTCGCGAGCCTGCTCATCGAGCAGTGGGCCACCGGCTTCGTCGTCGCGTTCCTGGTCACCTTCAACGTGGTGATGGGCTCCAACCAGGAGCTCAAGGCCCGCGCGAGCGTGGAGGCCCTCGCGAAGCTGCAGGTGCCCCGGGCGCGGGTCCGCCGCGGCGGCACCGTCCTCGAGGTCGAGTCCTCCGGCCTCGTGCCGGGCGACGTCGTGCTCCTGGAGGCGGGCGACGTCGTCCCGGCCGACGGTCGCATCCTCACCTCGGCGACGCTCGAGGTGCAGGAGGCCTCCCTGACGGGCGAGAGCGCACCGGTCCCGAAGGACCGGCTGGCGCTCGAGCACGAGGACGTCGCCCTGGGCGACCGCTCGAACCTCGTGTTCCAGAACACCGACGTCACCCGGGGCTCCGCGACGGTCGTCGTGACGGCCACCGGCGTGGCCACGCAGATGGGCCACATCGCCGGGATGGTCAGCGCCACCAAGCGCTCCAAGTCGCCCCTGCAGTCCGAGCTGGACGGCATGACCAAGGTCTTCGGCGTCCTGGCGTGGGCGGCGGTGGCGATCATCGCGGTCGTCGGGATCTCGCGCGGCCAGGCGTTCGAGACGCTCGCCCTGCTGTGCATCACGACGGCGATCTCCGCGATCCCGACCGGCCTGCCGACGTTCGTCCAGGCCATGCTCTCCTCGGGCGCCCGGCGGCTCGCCGAGCACAAGGCCGTGGTGAAGTCGCTGACGGACGTCGAGACGCTCGGCGGCACGACGGTCATCAACAGCGACAAGACCGGCACGCTGACGATGAACGCGATGACCTCGACCACGATGCTCACCGGCGGGCAGTGGTACGACATCGAGGGCGGCGGGTACGCGAAGACCGGGCCCATCCTCGGCGTCGGCGGCGTGACGCCGCCGGACTTCCACCGCCTCGGCCTCGGGCTGTGCCTGTGCACGGACGCGACCGTGAGCGACCACGGCACCGTGATCGGGGACCCGACGGAGGCGGCGTTCGTCGTCCTGGCCGCGAAGATGGGTGTCGACGCCGAGCGCACCCGGGCCGCGTACCCGCGCCGGGCCCTGGTGCCGTTCGACTCCGAGTACAAGTTCATGGCGACGTTCCACGACCGCCCGGCCGACCAGGGCGTCGGGCCGGTGATCCAGGAGGCGCACTTCGTCAGCGTCAAGGGGGCGCCCGACGTCGTCATCGAGCGGTGCGACCGGGCGCTGTGGAAGGGCGCCGTCGTTCCGATGGCGCAGGTCAAGGACGAGTTGCTCGCCGTGAACGAGCAGCTCTCGGCGAAGGGGCTGCGCGTCCTGGCGTTCGCGGCGCGGGACTTCGACGACGCGGCGCTCGACGTCGCGATCCAGGACCCGATGGCGGCGGTCACCGACCTCGTGCTCGTCTCGCTCGTCGGCATCATCGACCCGCTGCGGACCGAGGCGAAGGCGGCCGTGCGCACGGCCCTGGACGCCGGCATCGACGTCCGGATGATCACCGGCGACCACACCGTCACCGCCCGGGCGATCGCCGACCAGCTCGAGCTCGGGCCCGGCGTCGTCACCGGCTCGGAGCTGCAGAAGCTGAGCGACGCCGAGGTCATCGCCGGGCTGCCGCGGATGCACGTCTTCGGCCGGGTCGCGCCGGAGGACAAGGTGCGCCTGGCCCGCCTCATGCAGGAGGCCGGCGAGGTCGTCGCGATGACGGGCGACGCCGTGAACGACGCCGCGGCGCTCAAGCAGGCCGACATCGGGGTCGCGATGGGCAGCGGGTCCGAGGTGACGAAGCAGGCCGGCAAGATCGTCCTCACCGACGACAACTTCGCGACCCTCGTGCGCGCCGTCGATCTGGGGCGGGACATCTACCGCCGGATCACGTCCTACGTGAAGCTGCAGCTCACGATCTTGTCCTCGGTCCTGCAGCTCATGCTCCTGGCAACCATCTTCAACATCAACGGCGGCGTCGCGCTCTTCCCGATGCAGCTGCTGTTCTGCAAGTTCTTCGTCGTCATCACCGTGGTCGTGGGGTTCATCGTCGACGTGCCCGACCCTGGCGTGATGCAGCGGCCGCCGCGCAAGCCCGGCACCCGGATCGTCAACGCCCCGCAGGTGGTGCGCTGGCTCGTCACCGGGTTCATCATCGCCGCGCTCGCGCTGGCCATCCTGCTCAACGGCCCGGACGAGCCGAGCACCACCGTGGCGTCCGTCTCCATGACGATGGCGTTCGCGTTCGTGGCGCTCTCCGCGGTGAACGTCGGCTTCGTGATGCGGCGCGAGCGGGAGGCGCCGTGGTCCTCCCCGGTGTTCCCCTACCTCGGGTGGATCATCCTCGGCTGGTTCATGACGTGGGCCGCGGTCGAGCTCGGCATGCTGCAGCGCCTGCTCGACACCGTCTCGCTCTCGGACGGGCAGTGGCTGACCGTCATCGGGCTCTCGCTCGTCGCACCGCTCGTCGTCGCCGTCGACAAGGCCGTCCAGATCCGTCGGCTGCGGCGTACGGCCCCGGGCGCCGTCGGAGCCCCACCCGCGCCCGCGGTCGCGCGCACCACCCGGTAGTCCCCGCCGAGTGCGACGTCGAGGGGCTCATCCCGCACCGATGAGCCCCTCGACGTCGCACTCGCGCGGGGTGCGGCGTGGTCCCGAGCCGCCGGGGCCCCGCGCGAGGATGATGCAGAGGGCCGCCGTCCGGGGCCGGGTCGGTGCCCGAGCGCGGCCGTTCGGTCCGTCCTCCTCAGGAGCTCACCATGGCCAACCAGCCCCGCAAGCCCGCCGCGCGATCCACCTCGCCACGACCGACGGCGCCGCCGCCCCGAGCGCCCGAGCCGCCCCCCAGCGGAGCGGCCGTCGGCATCACGGTCTTCGCCGCGATCGTCCTCATGATCGCCGGCTTCTCGCAGGCCCTCATGGGCATCGTCGCGATCGTGAACGACCAGTTCTTCGTGCTCGGCACCGAGTACGTCTTCGCCTTCGACACCACGACGTGGGGCTGGATCCACCTGGTCCTCGGGGTGGTCGTGGGCGCGGCGGGCTTCGGGCTGTTCACCGGCCGGGTGTGGGCGCGGACCGTCGGCGTCGTCGTGGCGATCGTCTCGATCATCGCCAACTTCCTGTGGATCCCCTTCCAGCCGTTCTGGTCGATCCTCCTCATCGTGCTGGCCTTCTACGTCATCTGGGCGCTCACCGCGCACGGCCGGGACATCACCCGCACCCTGTGACCGACGACCTCTGACCCGCGACACGACGGGCCCGGTGCTGCGACCGCGCGGCCTCGGGCCCGTCGTCGTCCCGGCGTGCGCCCGCCGTGCGGGTGGGCGCGGTTTCGCAGCGGCGGCGCCGGGGTAGGCACTCGACCCCGGACGACGGCGCCCGGGTGCCGGGGTGGGTGACCAGCCCCGGCCGCGACGACGGAGGAGACACCGTGACCACCGTGAGCGCCATGCTCGACACGCACCCCGACATCCTCGCCCTCGACCGCGGCCTGCTCGCCGCGTGCATCGACGCCTGCATGGAGTGCGCCGAGTCGTGCACCGCCTGTGCGGACGCCTGCATCGGCGAGCCGACGGTCGCCGAGCTCCGCACCTGCATCCGGCTCAACCTGGACTGCGCCGACGTCTGCGACGCCACCGGCCGGGTGCTGTTCCGCATGGTGCAGGCGGGTGCGGGCCTGAGCCGGAGCCTCGTCGAGGCCTGCATCCAGGCGTGCTCGGCCTGCGCGCAGGAGTGCGAGGGGCACGCGAGCA
>JBDIAU010000168.1:0-5141 GCA_039812565.1 Beutenbergiaceae bacterium | reverse complement strand
CGGGCGTCGATCGTCGGGAAGCGCTCGCGCAGGAAGTCCGCGTCGCGGTGCCGGATGTCGAGGAACACGTGGTCCGCGCCCGTCTCGGCCATCCGCCGCACGATGGCGTGCGCGACGACGTCGCGGGGCGCCAGCTCCGCGAGCGGGTGCACGTCCGGCATGAATCGCTCGCCGTTGATGTCGAGCAGGAGCGCACCCTCCCCGCGAACGGCCTCGGACACGAGCGGCAGCTGCCCCCGAGCGCCGGTGCCGAGCCAGAGCACGGTCGGGTGGAACTGCACGAACTCGACGTCGCTGACCGTCGCGCCGGCGCGCAGGGCCGCGGCGAGCCCGTCACCCGTGGCCTGCGGCGGGTTGGTGGACGACCGGTAGACCTGGCCGATCCCGCCCGTCGCCAGGACGACGGCGCGGCCGAGCGCCGCGCCGACGCCGTCCCGGCTGCCCTGGCCGATGACGTGGAGCGACACCCCGCACGCCGGGCCGGGCTCGTCGCCGTCGCCGGCGGCCGTGAGGACGTCGAGCACGAGCGCGTGCTCGACCACCTCGATCCCCGGGTCCTCGCCGAGCGCGTCGAGCGCCGCGATGAGCGCGCGGGAGATCTCGGCGCCGGTCGCGTCGCCGCCTGCGTGGACGATGCGGTCGGCGAGGTGACCGCCCTCGCGGGTGAGGGCGATCTCGCCCCGCTCGTCCCGGTCGAAGCGGGCGCCGAGCGCCCCGAGCTCGCGCACCCGCGCCGGGCCCTCCGTGACGAGGATGCGCACGGCGTCCTCGTCGCAGAGCCCGCCGCCGGCCACGAGGGTGTCGGCGAGGTGCGCCTCCGGCGAGTCGCCGGGGTCGAGCGCGGCGGCGATGCCGCCCTGCGCCCACCACGTGGAGCCGGACTCGAGCCGTGACTTCGTCACCAGCAGCACGCGCGCGCCGCGCTGGCGCAGCCGCAGCGCGGCGGTCAGGCCCGCGATGCCCGAGCCGACGACGACGACGTCCGCCTCCACCGTCCAGCCCGGCGCCGGCGCCGCGAGGCGACGCGCCAGGCTGACGCCCGGGTCCCCGATGACGGGCAGCGCCGGCAGGGCCGGGGCCGCGGTGGCGCTCACGCGCGGCTCGGCTCGGGTGCCACGGCCTCCGGTGCGGGCGCGACGTCGGGTGGGGACGCGGCGTCGGCGTCGGTCGCCTCGTGCGGGAGGTGGGCGCGGTACTCGCTGATCGTCATCCCGCTCGGCTCGAGGCCGCTGCCCTCCGGCACGTCCCCCGGCTCGCCGTTGATGCGGACGATCTTGTTGCTCTCGTCCACGAAGACGACGCGGGGCACGTAGGTGTGGGCGACGCCGTCGGCGAGGAGCCCGTACGCGATGAGGATGACGACGTCGCCCGGGTCCACCAGGTGGGCGGCGGCGCCGTTGATGCACAGGATCCCCGAGCCACGCTCGCCGGGGATCACGTAGGTGGTGAGGCGGGCGCCGTTCGTGACGTCGACGACGTCGACCTGCTGGCCGGGCAGGAGGTCCGCGGCGTCGAGCAGGTCCGCGTCCACCGTGATGGACCCCACGTAGTGGAGGTCGGCGGAGGTCACGGTGGCGCGATGGATCTTCGCCACGAGCATGGGCCGGAGCATCGGGATCGACGTCGGCATGTCAGGCACCTCCGGACAGGTGAAGGCCGGCAGGCGCGGACCCGAGGTGGACGAGCGCGTTGTCGATCAACCGCGTCCTGCCCACCCGTGCCGCGACCGCCAGCAGTGCGGTTCCACGGTAGTCCGCTTCCACGGGTGCGAGGTCGTCCGGGTCGACCAACGTGAGGTAGTCCACAACGACGGCGCCCGGCGCGGCGTGCTCCTGGGCGTCCAGGACCGCGCGCGCGGCCGCGAGCGCGGCCTCGGCCGGGCTCGCACCGGCGAGCGGACCCGCGGCGTCGGCGGCGGGCTGGGCGGCCCGCAGGGCTCGGGAGAGCGCGAGGGCGGCCGACCGCTCGGCGGCGGACAGGTAGACGTTGCGGCTCGAGAGCGCCAGCCCGTCGGCGTCGCGCTGGATCGGGACGGCGACCACCTCGACGGGGAGGTCGAGGTCCCGGACCATCCGCCGGATCGCCGCGAGCTGCTGGGCGTCCTTCTGGCCGAAGAGCGCGACGTCGGGCCGTACCAGGTGGAGGAGCTTGACCACGACGGTGAGGACGCCGTCGAAGTGGCCGGGCCGCGAGGCGCCCTCCCAGACCTCGCCGAGGCGTCCGGCGGCGACGGTGACCGCGGGCGTGCCGTCCGGGTACATCACGTCCGGCGTCGGGGCGAAGACCAGCTCGACGCCGAGGCTCGCGAGCGCGGCGACGTCGGCCTCGAGCTGCCGCGGGTAGCGGTCGAGGTCCTCGCCGGCGCCGAACTGCAGCGGGTTGACGAAGATCGTCACGACGACGTGGTCGGCCAGAGCGCTGGCCTGCCGGACCAGCTCGAGGTGGCCCTCGTGGAGGGCGCCCATCGTCATGACGACCGCGCGGCGGCCGGTGAGCCCGGCCAGCGCGGCCGCGAGGTCGGCGCGGGTGCGGACGACGACGGGTGCCGCCTCCCCACCCCCGTTCCCGTGCCCTCCCGCCGAACGCACCCTTGCTCGGCCCAAAGGCAGACTTGGGCCGAGCAAGGGTGCGTTCGGCGGGATGGGTGGGGCGGGGGCGGCGGCGTCGAGGACGTCGAGGAGCGCCTGGGCCTGGGCCGTCGTGAGCCGACCGAGCACGAGCGAACGCTGGACGGTCGCGCGCGCCAGGGCCACGTACGTCGGCAGGACGTCGACGAGCCGCTCGTCCTGCGCCGCGAGGGCCGCGACCACCCGCAGGTGCTCGGACACGGTGCCCAGGTCGCCGCGGACGACCGGCCCGGTGAGGCCCGCCTCGCCGCCCCGGACGGCGCCGTCGAGCGCCGCCGACAGCACGGGCGCGAGCAGCATCCCGGGCCGGTCGACGCCGAGTCGCTCGAGCAGGCGCTCGGCCTGCGCGACCAGCGTGACCAGGTGGTTCGCGCCGTGGCAGACGGCGGCGTGGTACCCCGCGCGCGCCTCCTCCGCGAGGACCACCGGCTCGCCGCCGATCTCGAGGACGAGCGCCTGCGCGATCGGCAGCACCGGGGCCGGCGCGGTCACGGCCATCGGGCAGCCGGCGAGGCGGGCGATGTCCAGGCTCGTGCCGGTGAACGTCATCGCGGGGTGGAGCGCGATCGGGATCGCACCCGCCGCGGCGGCCGGCGCGAGCACGCCGGTCCCGTACCGCCCGGCCGCGTGGACGACGATCTGGCCGGGCCGCCAGACCCCCAGGGCCGCCAGCCCCTCGACGAGCCCGGCCAGGGCGTCGTCGGGGACGGTGAGGAGCACCACGTCGGCGCGGGCGACGACGTCCGGCACCTCGAGCACGGGCACGCCGGGCAGGAGGGTCGCGATCCGCTCGAGCGTCTCCTCCGAGATGCCGCTCGCGCCGACGACGGCGTGCCCCGCCGCCCGCAGCGCGTTGCCGAGCACCGCACCCACCCGGCCCGCTCCCACGACCCCGACGTCGAGGCGCCCGGGGGGTGCGCCGCCGCCGCTCACGACCTGCCCGTCACGTCCGACATGGGCCCATCATCCCAGCGGCCCGGGCCGGGCCGGTCGGCCGGACTGCCGGCCTGCCGGGCTCAGTCCTGCGGCGGTCGCATCCAGTGCACCGGCGGCGCCGCGGCGCGGGCCGACCGCGCGCGCTCCGCCTGCACCATCACGAGCTCCGCCGCGTGCAGGGCGTCGAGGTGCGGAACCCGCGGCGAGACCGGGCCCGGGGTCGAGTGCACCACGAACGTGGACAGCCCGAGGCGGCGCTGGAGCGGCCCCTGGGTCAGGCCGAGCGACTGCGTCCGCTCGTGGGGCACCACGTCGAGCTGACGCTCGATGCGGCCGCTGCGCAGCAGCAGGGCGACGGGCGTGACGCGCATGCCGTTGCGGCGCCAGGCGACCGGGTCGAGCCAACGGGCCCTGCGCGGGCTCGGGATGTAGCCGAGGTCGTCGCCCGTCCCGGTGAGCCCGGCCTCGAGGACGGCCGCCGGCTCGGGCTCCCCGAGGTCCGGCAGCACGAGCCAGAGCGCCAGCAGCGCCTCGTCCCGGGACCCGACGGGCAGCAGCACGCTCTCCTTGTTCGCGTCGGACTCGCCGTAGCCCGCCACGTTGACCTTCACGCGCCACCAGCCCGCACGGCGCCACAGCAGCGGCTGGCTCAGGCGGACCGCCTGCACGCGGCCCGGCGGGACCGTCTGAGCCCGGGACTCGGTGAGGCCGTGCCGCAGCCGGATCCCGTCCGGCGAGATGGCCGCACGGAAGTCGAACTCGCTCGTGAAGCGGGACCACACGTAGCCGGCGGTGCCGAGGAGCGCGGGCAGCATGGCCCCGAGCGGCCCGATCGACCGGGTGCTGACCGAGGCGATGACGAGTCCGACCAGCAGCAGGATCAGGATGAGCGCTGCGCTCGAGAGCAGGATCGACGCCAGCAGCCGGCCCGTGGGCACCGCGAAGAGCTGGCGCTCCGGCGCCTCCGGCACAGGCGGCGCGGCACCGGTGGCACCGGCCGCAGGGGTGGTCGGTGCGCCGTCGTCGGCGTCGAGGTCGATGCCCGCGGCGCGGGCGAGGAGCTCGTTGCGGACCGCCTGCGCCTGGGCCTCGGTGAGGTACGCGAGCACCACCCGCGAGTCCTGCCCGCCGGCCTGCTCGATCGTCACCTGGGCGAGGCCGACGATGCGTGCGACCAGCGGCTGGACGACGTCGACGGCCTGAACCCGGTCCAGGCGCGCCTGCCGGTGCCGCCGGAAGAGCACCCCCGACTCGAGGTACACGTGCTCGGCGTCGATCGCGAAGCGCGTCATCCGCCAGGCGAGCGCCGAGGCGAGCCCGCCCACCAGCGCGCCGACGACGATCAGGCCCAGCACCAGGGCCAGCGGCGTGAGCCCGGGGATCGGCGGACCGCCGCTCGCCATCTGCGGGCCGAGCTGCCAGGCGCCGAACGCGAGCGCGGCGACGACGGCCTTCCACGCGTTGAGCGCCGGCGTCACCGGGTGCATGCGGCGCCACGCGGGCTCGACGTCGGTCGGGGGCGCGCCGTCGGGCGTCACCGCCGGGCGCCACGGCGTCGCGGGCGCCCCGCCGCCGGGC
>JBDIAU010000167.1:0-5154 GCA_039812565.1 Beutenbergiaceae bacterium | reverse complement strand
CCAACCCGGGCGACGTCGAGGCGTGGCCGGTGTGGCGGATCGACGGGCCGACGACCACGGTGGAGGTCGGCGCCGGCGGCACGGTGGTCGAGGTGCCGTTCGCGATCGCCGACGGGGACTCCCTGACGATCGACTCGCGCCCGTCCGCGCAGACCGCCGTCCTGGCCGACGGCACGGACATGTCCGACGACCTCGGGGCGGCCGGCTTCGCGGCGATCCCCGCCGGCGCCGCGGTGGCGCTGTCCCTGGACATGGTCGGGGCGGGCGTCGTGACGTGCTCGCTGACGCCCCGCTACTACCGGGCCTGGTGACGCGGTGCAGCGGCCGGTCGTCACGGTGTGGGACAAGACGTTCGCCCGCCGGGGCTGGGTCGGTGACCCGCTCGCGGTGTCGGTGACCGAGCGGCACAACCTGCCGGGAACGGCTGAGGTCGTCGTCCGCTCGGACCACCACCGGATCCCGCACCTGCTGACCCCGGGCTGCCGGCTCACGATCGACGACGGCGACCGGCGGGCGATCTCGGGGTTCGTCACCAGTGTGCGGGGGAAGGGGCCGGCGTCCTCGGGCACGGTCACGGTGGGCGTGACGGGCGACCTGGCGCTGCTGTGGTGGGTGCGGGGCTGGCCGGTGCCGGGCGCGGCGATCGGGGCGCAGAGCGTCGCGTACGACGTGCGCACGGGGGACGCTGAGACGGTCCTCAAGGGCTTCGTGACGGCGAACGTCGTCACCCGCCTGGGCCTGCCGGTCACCGTGGCCACGAACGCGAACCGGGGCGCCGCGATCACGGTGCAGTCCCGGTTCCACCCGCTCGCCGAGCGGCTCTTCCCGGCGGTGGAGACGGCAGGGCTGGGCGTCAGCGCGGTGCAGGACGACGCCGCCGGCACGATCGTGCTGGACGTCTACGAGCCGTCCACGTACCCGCGGGCCCTGACGGAGGCGTCGGGGGTCGTGCAGGGCTGGGAGTACTCCCGGCTGGCGCCGACCGCGACCCGGGTGGTCGCCGGCGACCAGGGCGAGGCCGAGGCGAGGTCCTTCACGCAGAGCATCGACGCCGCGCTGGAGGCGGCGTGGGGCTTCAAGGTCGAGGCGTTCCGGGACGCCCGGGACACCGACGACCCGACCGAGATCGCGCAGCGCCGCGCGGAGACGCTCGCCGACGGCGCGACGCAGGCGGGGCTGGCGCTGACCCTCTCGGAGACCGCCGCGTTCCGGTACGGCTCGACGGTGCGGGTCGGCGACGTCGTCCCCCTGGAGGTCGGCCCGAACGTGGTCCTGACCGACGTGCTGCGGGAGGCCACGACGTCGTGGACGGCCGCCGACGGCCGCCTGGTGACGCCGGTCGTCGGGGAGCTGACGTCCGACGCCACGGGCCAGCTCGTCAAGGCCGTCGCGCAGATCGCGCGAGCGGTGAAGAACCTAGCGGTGGGGAGGTAGCCGGGTGGCCATCACAGTCGCTGGGTTCGCCGGCACGGTCACGGAGGACGACTGGTCGAACATCACGTCCCGCCCGGCCGCCTACACGGTGTGCGGGGCGGACGACCTGCGCGTCTCGATCGTCTCCGGTGGTGCGGACCGCACGGTGCGGGTCGCGGTCGGTGCGGCGGTTGGGCGGGGTATCTACGTCGCCTCGGACGCGACCACCGACATCCAGCTCGGCTCCGTGGGGTCGGGGTCGCGGTGGGACACCATCGTGCTGCGCCGGGACCGGGGCACGGGGGCGGCGTCCCTGATCGCCCTGACCGGGACGAGCGCGCTCGCGATCGGCGCCGGCCGCAAGGTCGGCTGGGTGGACAACCAGGACGACCAGCCCCTGGCCCTGGCCCGGGTGACCGCCGGGCAGTCGACAGTGGCCGAGGTGCGGGACCTGCGCTGCTGGGCGGCGAACTCGGGCCTGGTCGTCGCGGACGCCCTCGGCCGCGAGTACCTCGCCGAGCCCGGCGGCGTCGTGCGGGTGGTGGGCGGCCCGACGTGGCGGCGTGAGGTCAGCGCCGCCGGCGTGGAGTCCTGGAAGCTCGAGGCGACCCCGGTGGGTGACTCCGGCTGGGTGGTGCCGACGTGGGGCGGGGACTTCGGCTCCGCCGGGTCCTCGTTCCGGTCCCGCCTGATCGGGGAGCAGGTCTTCTTCACCGGCTACCTGCAGCGCGCATCCACGATGGCGGCCGGCGCGACGAACGCGTGCCTGATCCTGCCGGAGGCGCACCGGCCCCTGGTCGCGCAGGACTTCGGGGGCCTGGTCATACAGGTGTACGACGGCACGAACTACAACAACGACTCGGCCGCCGAGGTCGGCACGGCCCGGGTCCGCACCTCGGGGCACCTGGACCTGATCCTGCCCCGGACGGCGTCCCGGGTGAAGTTCGACGGCAAGTTCTTCTGGCGGTCCTGATGGGTGCGGGGGCGCTCATCGTCCTGGCCGCCGCCACCCGCTCCGGCCCGTCGGACACGGTGTGGATCGCGATCGTCACGGCGATCGCGGCGATCGCGGGTGCGTGGCTGACCCGGGACGTCAAGAAGCAGAACAAGGCCGCCAGCGAGCAGCTGACCGCGATCAAGCACGAGGTCAAGAACTCGCACGGCACGAACCTGCGCGACGACGTCGACGACCTGCGCCGACTCATCACGCAGATCGCGGACGGCCAGGACCGGCTCAGCCGCTCGATCGGCGGCCTGCACGACGACGTGCGGATCCTCCACGACCGCGACGGGCAGCAGGCGAACGACGTCACGACGCTGCGCCGAGAGCTGCCGCGCCTGATCGCCGCCGGCGTCGCGGAGCATCTGGACCGCGACCAGCAGGGCTGAGCGCCCGGTGGCGGACGAGATCACGGTCCGCTGGCACGCCTACTGGCTCGCCCGCGACGCCGGCTACCCCGACCGGGAAACCTACGACCGGTACCTGCACCCGCGCTCGCGGGTCCCGCTCGCCCAGGTCCTGGCCGAGCACCCCGACGCCGCCGACCTCGGCGACTGACCGAACCCCGGAGTCGAACCATGGCCCTCGTCGACCTGAGCATCGGGCCGGACGTCATCCCGCCGGACTGGACCCGCGTCGGCCCGCTCGTGGCCTATCGGTTCGACCCGTCCTCGGGGACGGGGCACGGCGGCCTGCTCGTCTACCACTGGTGCGAGCACCGGCTCTGGGCCGGGCGGGCGGGGTACGACGCGGACCCGGCCTTCTATCGGTTCTGGGCGCCGGCGGGCGTCGGCGCGCACGAGCTCGTCTCGGTCGACCCGCTGCACCTGGAGCCGTCCGTCTACTGGCCGGACTGCTGCGGGCTGCACGGGTTCATCCGCGCCGGCCGCTGGGTCGACGCCTGAGTTTCGCGTCAGTTCGCTACTGCCCTCCACACCCCTCCGGGCCCGTCCTCGTGGCGGGCCTTCGTCATGCCGGGAGGTCCCCGTGTTCTACCTGCTCGACCACCCGAACCCCTCCTACGCGCAGGTGCGGTCGACGCGCCGCAACGGCGCCCGGGCCTCCGGAACGTTCGTGATCCACACCGCGGAGAACGCCCCGGACTGGACCCCGCCGGATACCGGCGCAGAGTCGGTCGCCCGGTTCATCGCAACCCGCAAGGACCCGGGCTCCTACCACCGTCTCGTCGACTCCGACTCGGCGATCCTCATGGCCCCGATCGACGCCGAGTGCTGGCACGACACCCGCACGAACAACTGGTCGACCGGGTACTCCTTCGCGACGACGGCGGCCCGGTGGCCGGACACCCCGCAGTGGTGGCGCGACCAGGCGATCGCGCGCATGGCGGACGTGTGCGCCGCGGACGCGCTCGTGCTCGCCGGCCGCGGCATCGCCGTCCCGGCCCGGCTGATCACCCGCGCCGAGGCCCTCGCCCGCAAGCCCGGATTCATCGGCCACGGCATGATCGACACCGCCCGGCGCACCGACCCCGGCCCCGCCTTCCCCTGGGGCCAGTTCCTCGCCGCGTACGCCGCGGCGCTCGCAGGCCAGGCCTCCGGGCACGTCCCCGCGGCGCCGTCGTGGACACCGGCCGTCCTGCCCGAGCTCATCAACCAGCGCCTGCAGCTGGCCGGCTTCCCGACCGCCGGCCTGCGGGGCGACTACGACCGGGCCGCCGTCGCGAAGTACCAGCGCGCCCAGCTCTACCCCCGCCTCGTCCCAGACGGCCTGTGGGGCCCGAAGACGAACGGCCACTACGAGTGGACCGTCGAGCTGCAGATGGCGCTCGCGAGCATCGGCGGGCACCTCGCGATCGACGGCTCCTACATGCGGCAGACGAAGCTCACGACCCGCAACGGCCAGATCGCCCTCGGCCTCCCCGCGACCGGGGAGGCGGACGCCGCCACCTGCCGGGCCCTCGGGATCCGGAGCCACCCGTGACGGCCCGCCACGCCCGCCGGGCCCCGTCCGCGCTGCACGTCCTGAAGTTCTGGCCCGACGTCTGGCTCCACGCGGCGCTCGCCCGCGCCGGCTGGACCGCGCTCGCCGCCGCTCTGCCCCTGGTGACGCTCGTCCTGGACGGCGCCCGCACGCCGGAGTACGCGCTCTCGGCGATCGCGCTCGCCGCCCTGGCGTCCCTGGCCACCTCCCTCGTCTCCCTGCCGGAGGCGAGCGGCGCGCCGGTGCCGGCGTGGAAGGCCGTCGCCGCCCGGGTGGTGCGCACCGCGGGGCAGGTCGGCGCCCCGGTCCTTGCGGCCGCCGTGCTCCTGCAGGACGTCGACTGGCCGGCGCTCGGCGTGCAGGTCCTCGGCGCGGTCCTGATCACCCTCGCCCGCACCGGGATGGTCGCCCTGATCCCGTCCCGCTCGCTGCCCGAAACCCCCACCACCCCCGCCGGAGGCGCAGCGTGACCGACTACTGGTTCGAGGCCGAGCCGGCCGTCACCGAGGACGGCGAGCTCGTCCAGGGCGCCACCCTCCAGGCGTTCGCGCTCGCCGACACCGGCGACACGACCCCGCTGACCGTCACCCTCGACGACGGCACCACGGGGACCACGTTCACGACGACGGCGATCGGACTGCGGCCGAGGTTCATGGTCGTGGACCACCCGCGGGTGCGTCTGCGCGCCGGCGTCTACTCCAAGGTCGTCGTCTCCTGGGAGTGGCTCCTCGAGGCGGCGCTCGCGGCTCAGCTGGCGGCGGAGCAAGCGCGGGACGCGGCGGTCGAGGCGGCGTCCGGGG
>JBDIAU010000166.1:0-5183 GCA_039812565.1 Beutenbergiaceae bacterium | reverse complement strand
CCCTCTGACCCGGCCGGCCGGACTGCCCGCCGACGCCGCCGACCCGACGACTCCCGACAGACAGGAGCCACCCCCATGGCCACGCAGCACGTCACCGACGACACCTTCGCCACCGAGGTCCTCCAGGCCGAGGGGCCGGTCCTCGTCGACTTCTGGGCCCCCTGGTGCGGGCCCTGCCGCCAGGTCGCGCCGATCCTCGAGGAGATCGCCCGGGAGCACGTCGGCCGGCTGCGGGTCGTCAAGCTCAACACCGACGAGAACCCGGCGGTGACCCGCGCCTACGGGATCGTCTCGATCCCGACGCTCAACGTCTTCGTCGACGGCGAGCTGCAGAAGTCGATCATCGGTGCGCGACCGAAGCGGGCGCTCCTGGCGCAGCTCGAGGAGTTCCTCGCGCCGACCTCCTGACGGACACACCTCCTCGGCCGCGCACCGCCCCCGGCTGCGGCCGCGGGCGCCGTCGGCGGCGGGACGCTCCCGCGCGCCGGGCACCGGTCTGCCCCGGCGGGGCGTGCCAGACTCGTCCCTGGCGGCCGGGCACCCGGCTCGTGCCGCGCAGGGCAGCGAGGAGGACGGCATCGTGGCGGACGGACCGACGGCGGGGCGTCAGGCCCGCAAGGGCACGCGGCTCGACCCCTGGTTCCACTCCTACGCCGAGCGTGCCCACGGGATGCGAGCGTCCGAGATCCGCGCCCTGTTCGCCGTCGCCAGCCGGCCCGAGGTCGTCTCGCTCGCGGGCGGGATGCCGTTCATCTCCGGCCTGCCGATGCCGACGATCGCCGAGGCCACCGAGCGGCTTCTCCGCGAGCGCGGCGCCCAGGCCCTGCAGTACGGCTCCGGCCAGGGCGAGCCCGAGCTGCGGGAGCCGATCGTCGAGGTCATGGAGCTGGAAGGGGTCGAGGCGCACCCGGACGACGTCGTCGTCACGACCGGCTCCCAGCAGGCCCTCGACATCGTGACGCGGATCTTCGTGGACCCGGGCGACGTCGTCGTCGCGGAGGCGCCGAGCTACGTCGGCGCGCTCGGGGTGTTCCGCTCGTACCAGGCGGACGTCGTCCACGTGCCGATGGACGCGGACGGACTCATCCCCGAGGCGCTCGAGGCGACGCTGCGGGCGCTCGAGGCGCAGGGCCGCACCGTCAAGCTCATCTACACGGTCCCGAACTTCCACAACCCCGCGGGCGTGACCCTCTCGCTCGAGCGGCGGCCGCGGATCGTCGAGATCGCCCGCCGGTACGGGGTCCTGGTCCTCGAGGACAACCCGTACGGCCTCCTCGGCTTCGACGGCGAGACCATGCCGGCCCTCCAGGGCCTCGACCCCGACGGCGTCATCTACCTCGGGTCCTTCTCCAAGACGTTCGCCCCGGGGTACCGCGTCGGGTGGGCGGTGGCGCCGCACGCGGTGCGTGAGCGGCTGGTCCTGGCCAGCGAGTCCTCGATCCTGTGCCCGTCGATGATGAGCCAGCTGTCCATCGCGACGTACCTGCAGACCTGCGACTGGCGCGGTCAGATCAAGATCTACCGCGAGCTGTACCGGGAGCGGCGCGACGCCATGATCGGGGCGCTCACCGAGCTGCTGCCCGACTGCTCGTGGACCGTCCCCGAGGGCGGCTTCTACACGTGGGTCACGCTCCCCGACGGTCTCGACGCCAAGGCGATGCTGCCCCGGGCGGTCACCGCCCGCGTCGCGTACGTGCCCGGCACGGCCTTCTTCGCCGACGGCCAGGGCTCCCAGCACGTCCGGCTCTCCTACTGCTACCCGACGCCCGAGCGGATCCACGAGGGCGTGCGCCGGCTCGCGGGCGTCGTCTCGGGCGAGCGGGAGCTCGTCGAGATCTTCGGGACGGGCTCCGGAGGACGAACCCGCGGGATCCAGAACCCCGGCCCCAACCAGGCGTAGGGGGCGGCCATGAGCGACGACGCCCGCGGGCTCGAGGTCCTCGTCCTGGCCGGCGGCATCTCGCACGAGCGGGACGTGTCCGTCCGCTCGGGCCGCCGGGTGGCGGAGGCGCTGCGCGACGAGGGCGTCGGCGTGCACGTGCACGACGTCGACGCCGAGCTCATCGCCTACCTCGAGATCACCCGCCCGGACGTGGTGTGGCCGATCCTCCACGGCGCCACCGGCGAGGACGGCTCCATCCGCGACCTCCTCGACGTGGTCGGCGTGCCGTACGTCGGCACCGGCTCCGCGGGGAGCCGGATCGCGTGGAGCAAGCCCGTCGCGAAGTCCGTGGTCGCCGCGGCCGGGCTCGCGACGCCCGACTCGGTCGCGTTCCCGCAGGAGCTCTTCCGGGAGCTCGGCGCGAAGGCCGTGCTGCGGTCCGTGCTCAAGCGGCTTCCCCTGCCGCTCGTGGTCAAGCCGGCCTCCGGCGGCTCCGCACTGGGAGTCACGCTCGTGACGGACGCCGAGCAGCTCCCGCACGCCATGGTCAGCTGCTTCGCCTACGGCGAGACCGCGCTGATCGAGCGGGCCGCCCGCGGCGTCGAGCTGGGCGTCAGCGTCGTCGACCTGGGCGACGGTCCGCGGGCCCTGCCCCCGGTGGAGATCCGCACCGACGACGGCCCCTACGACTACGACGCGCGCTACAACCCGGGTCGGTCGGAGTACTTCGTGCCGGCGCGCCTCGACCCTGCGCTCATCCGGGTGGCCGAGGAGGCCGCCGTGCTTGCCCACCGGGCGCTGGGCCTGCGCCACATCTCCCGCACCGACCTCATCCTCGGCACCGACGGCGTGCCGTGGTTCCTCGAGGTCAACACCGCGCCGGGGATGACCGAGACCTCGCTGCTCCCGCTCGCCGCCGGGGCGACGGGGCAGCCGCTCGGGGAGCTCTACCGGCAGGTCGTCGAGACCGCGGTCCGCGACGCGCAGCGGTAGGGCGCCGACGGGGGGTCAGCCCGTGGACGCCCCGACCATCGCCTCGGCGAGGTCCTGGTCCCCCGGGGCGAGGACGTCGAGGATCCGCTGGAGATCCTCGACCGTGGCGAACTCGATGGCGATGCGTCCCTTGCGCTGCCCCAGCGTGACCTTCACGCGGGTGTCGAAGCGGTCGGACAGGCGCGACGCCAGGTCACCGAGCGCGGCGTCGTGGTCGTTCGGCCCGGACCGACGGCGCAGCGGGGGCCTCGTGGCGGCGTCACCGAGCGCGACGATCTCCTCCGTGGCCCGCACGCTCAGCCCTTCAGCGACGATCCGCTGGGCGAGCCGCTCCATCGCGGCCGGGTCGGACAGGCCCAGGAGCGCCCGCGCGTGCCCGGCCGAGAGCACCCCGGCCGCGACGCGTCGCTGCACGGAGGCGGGGAGCTTCAGGAGCCGGATCGTGTTGGAGATCTGCGGCCGGGAGCGGGCGACCCGGGACGCGAGCTCCTCGTGGGTGCACGCGAAGTCCTCGAGCAGCTGCTGGTACGCGGCGGCCTCTTCCAGCGGGTTCAGCTGGGCGCGGTGGAGGTTCTCCAGGAGCGCGTCTCGCAGCATGTCGCCGTCGGGCGTGAGCCGGACGATCGCGGGGACGGTGACGAGGCCGGCGCGCTGCGCGGCCCGCCACCGCCGCTCGCCCATGATGAGCTCGTACGCAGCCGGCTCCCCGTCGGGACCCGCGGGCGTGCCCGGCTCCGCCGGACGTACGACGATCGGCTGCAGGACGCCGACCTCGCGCAGGGACTGCGCCAGCTCGTCGAGGTCGTCGTCGTCGAACACCTGCCGCGGCTGACGCGGGTTGGGGACGATCTGGGCGAGGGGGACCTCGGCGTAGCTCGCGCCCGGGACGGGCAGGAGCGCGTCGGCGTCGTCGAACGCCGGCTCCGGGGCCGACGACGGCGCCCCGCCCTCATCGGAGCGACTTTCCTGGCCCTGACCTGCGGTGATGTTGTCGTTGGACGCCACCGCGCCGGTCCCTGCGCGGGCGTCGTCGCCCACGACGGGGGCGTCGCCGGAACCCGGGAGCGAACCGGGCGGGTGCGGGAAGAACACATCGACGGGGCGCTGACCGCCGTCGGCGGGCGCGTTCGGGATGAGGGCGCCGAGCCCGCGGCCGAGGCCGCGCCGCCGTTCCGTCACGCGGCACCGTCCTGCGGGAGGTCCGCCCGGTGCGCCCCACGCCGGGGTGTGGGGGACACTCCGTCGTCGGGCACCGGCAGACCGGCGCCGCGGTACGCGACCTCGCGGGCGGCGGCGAGGTAGGCGAGGGCGCCGGTCGAGCCCGGGTCGTAGGTGAGCACCGTCTGGCTGTAGCTCGGCGCCTCGGAGACCCGCACGGAGCGCGGGACGTGGGTGTCCAGCGTCGTGTCGGGGAAGTGCTGGCGCACCTCGTCCGCCACCTGGTGCGCGAGGTTCGTGCGCCCGTCGAACATCGTGAGCAGGATCGTCGAGACGGTGAGCTCGGGGTTCAGATGCCTCTTGATGAGCTCGATGTTCCGCAGCAGCTGGCTCAGCCCCTCGAGCGCGTAGTACTCGCACTGGATCGGGATGAGCACCTCGCGAGCGCAGACGAACGCGTTCACCGTCAGCAGGCCGAGGCTGGGCGGGCAGTCGACGAAGACGTAGTCGAAGCGCGGCTCGCCGCGCTCGTCGGCGGTCGCCAGGTAGTGGTCGAGCGCGGACCGCAGCCGCCGCTCCCGGCCCTCGAGGTCGACCAGCTCGATCTCGGCGCCGGAGAGGTCGATCGTGGCCGGCGCCCCGAAGAGGCCCGGGACCGCCTCGCACGGGCGCACGACGTCGGCCAGCGGCGCCCCGTGGATGAGGACGTCGTAGATCGACGGGACGCCGGCGTGGTGCTCGATGCCGAGCGCCGTCGAGGCGTTGCCCTGGGGGTCGTTGTCGATGACCAGCACGCGCAGTCCTGCCTGGGCGAGCGACGCGGCGATGTTCACCGCCGTCGTCGTCTTGCCCACGCCGCCCTTCTGGTTCGCGACCGTGAGGACGCGCGTGGCGGGCGGCGCCGGGAAGCGGCGGCCCCGAAGGGAGATCCGGCGCTTGGCGTCCTGGGCGAGCTGCGCGGCGAGGGGGGTCGACTCGTCAGCGAGCGGGATGGCGTCCATGAGGGCGGTCCGGCGGCCGTCCTCCCGTCCCGTGTGATCTGTTTCACGTGAAACGGTGTCGTCCGGAACGGTCCCGATGGGGTCAGTCACAGCCTGGTTCCTCCGTCTTGCGGTACCGCGTCAGCGTAGAGGTCGCGGCTCGTGGAGCC
>JBDIAU010000165.1:0-5212 GCA_039812565.1 Beutenbergiaceae bacterium | reverse complement strand
GCCGAGGAGACCTCGCGGAGGGTGCGGCCCTGGCGCCGGCGGGCACCGCGCAGCACGTCCCCGATCTCGTGACGAAGAACGACCATCCGGTGTCCCCCCTCTCGCTGCGTCGGTGCCTCTCGTGGAGCAGGTACGGGTGCGACGGTTCTACCGTACCCCGTCGAACCTGCCCGGACGTCCGGGCGGGCGGCGGTGGACGGGTGCGCGAGGCCGCGCTCGGGCCGTCGGGGTGAGGTCTGCATCACCACGCTCAACGTCGGATCCATGTCACATGTTCCGTCCCCGGGCCGCCCGTGGATGCACCCGCCGGCACCGCGGCCAGGACCAGTCCGAGCGCGACGGCGACGGTGCCCCGGCGGACCCGGGACCGGTCGCCGTCGATCACGAGGGAGCGGACCCCGACGAGCCCCGGGAGGGCCACCGCGAGGTGCACCGTGCCGGGCGGCCGGCCGTCCTGGCTCGCCGGCCCGGCGACCCCCGTGGTCGCCAGCCCGACGTCGGCGCCCAGGCGGCGCCGCACGCCGTCGGCCATCTGGCGCGCCACCTCGGGGTCGACGGCCCCGCGGGCGTCCAGGAGGTCGGGGTCGACCCCGAGGAGCTCGGCCTTGAGGTCCGTGGCGTACGCGACCACGCCGCCGCGCAGGACGGCGGACGCGCCGGGGACGTCGACGACGGCGGCCGCGAGCGCACCCCCGGTGAGCGACTCGGCGGTGGCGAGCGTGAGGCCGAGGTCGGCGAGCCGGCGCACGACGCGACGGGCGAGGGGCAGGGCGGCGCTCATGCCGTCCGCGCGATGCGGATCGCCTTGCGCACGTAGTCGACGCCCGTGACGACCGTGACGATGACGGCCGCCGCCATGACCACCCGCGCGGCCACGTCGACGACGGTGGCGAGCCCGGCCGGGACGATCGCGGCCCACGGGACCAGGAGCATGGCGATGAAGACCAGCTGCAGCACCGTCTTCAGCTTGCCGCCCGAGGAGGCCGGGATGACGGCGCGCCGCACGAGGACGAAGCGCAGGGCCGTGATCCCGAGCTCGCGGACGATGATGACGATCGTCACCCACCACGGGACCACGTCCTCGACCGAGAGGAGGACGAGCGCCGTCATCGTCAACGCCTTGTCGGCGATCGGGTCGGCGATCTTGCCGAAGTCGGTGACGAGCCCGCGGCTGCGCGCGAGGTACCCGTCCACGCGGTCCGTGAGCGCGGCGACCACGAACACGGCGGCGGCGGCGAGCTGCGCGGACGTCGTCCCGACCAGGTAGAGGGCGGCGAAGACCGGGACGAGGACGATCCGGGCCATCGTCACGATGTTGGCGATGTTCCACAGCGGGGCGCTGGGCACGACGCTGCCGGGGTCCACGGGGCCAGACTAGGTGGCGGCGCGGCGCGCCCCCGGGTCAACGGGTCGCCGAATCGCGCTCACGTACCCTGGAGGGCATGTCGCGCCACCAGAGCGGAGCTCGCACATCCCGGTCGCTGGCCCCGCTCGCCGTCGTCGTCGTCCTCCTCCTCACCGCACTCGCCGCCGTCGTCGCCCTGCGGCCATGGGCGCCGGCCGGCGGCGCGGTGGCACTCGCGGACGACGGCGCCGCCGCCGCTCCCCCGGCCGAGGAGGTTGCGGCCGAGGATCCCGCGCCGAGCCCGACGCCGCAGCCCGACGCGGTCTTCACGATCGTCGCCGGCGGCGACGTGCTCCCTCACGACACGGTGAACCGGAACGCGCGGGAGACCGGCACGTACGACTTCGTGCCGCTCATGGCCGCGGTCCAGCCGTGGATCGCGGGCGCGGACCTCGCCCTCTGCAACATGGAGGTGCCGCTCGCCCCGCCCGGCACCCAACCCTCCGGCTACCCGATGTTCGGGGCCCCCACCGAGCTCGCCGCGAACCTGCGCACCCTCGGCTGGGACGGCTGCTCGACCGGCACCAACCACACCCTCGACCGCGGCTACACCGGCCTCGTCCACACGCTCGACACCTTCGACGCCGTCGGCCTCGGCCACGACGGGTCGGCCCGCACCCAGGCGGAGGCGGACGCCCCGCAGCTCTACCGGCTCGAGCGCGAGGGCCAGACGATCACGATCGCCCAGATCGGCGCCACCTGGGGCACCAACGGCATCCCGATCCCGGGCGACGCGCCGTGGGCCGTCGACCTCCTCGACGGCAACCGGATCGTCGCGCAGGCGACGGCGGCCCGCGAGGCCGGCGCCGACCTCGTCGTCGCGACCCTCCACTGGGGCGTGGAGTACCAGGCGACCCCGACCGCCGACCAGGTCGCGCTCGCGCAGGCGCTCGCGGCGTCCGGCCAGGTGGACCTGATCATCGGGACGCACGCCCACGTCCCCCAGCCGATCGACCGGCTCCCGGGCGGGCCCGACGGCTCGGGCATGTGGGTCGCCTACGGGCTCGGGAACTTCCTGTCCAACCAGGACACGCACTGCTGCGTCCCGCAGACCAACACGGGCGTCTTCATGACCGCGACCGTCGTCAAGCCCGCCGACGGCTCGGCCCGCGTCACCGGGCTGGAGTGGACGGCCTTCCCCGTCGACCGCCTCGGCGGGCAGCGCGTCTACGCCGCGCCCGACCTGCTCGCCGGCCAGACGAACGAGCGCCTCACGCTGACCCCGGCCGAGGTGGAGGCCCGGCGCCAGCGGGTCGTCGACGTGATCGGCGGGCTCGCCACCGAGCGGACGGCGCCGCCCACCCCGACGGGCCCCGAGCCGACCGTGGTCCCGCAGCCTCAGGGCTGAGCCCGCCCCCTACCTCGCCGCGGCCGCCCCTCCGACGACTGCCGCGGATCGCGAACATCGGGGCGGATCGCGAACTCCCGATGTTCGCGATCCGCCCGCATGTTCGCGATCCGCCCGCATGTTCGCGATCCGCTCGCACCGCGATCCGCCCACCGCGATCGCTCGGGTCAGCGTCCGGTGAGGTGCCAGGCGTCCTCGTCGTCGCCGTCGGACTCCTCGTCCTCGACCACGACGGCGTCCTCGTCGGCAGGGATGGGCCCGCCGCCGGAGAGCATCGCGATCGCCTGGGGCAGCTGCTCCGGCGAGACGAGCACCTCGCGCGCCTTCGACCCCTCGGACGGCCCGACGATCTCCCGCGACTCGAGGAGGTCCATGAGGCGGCCGGCCTTGGCGAACCCGACCCGCAGCTTGCGCTGCAGCATCGACGTCGAGCCGAACTGCGTCGTGACGACCAGCTCGGCGGCCTGCAGGAGCAGGTCGAGGTCGTCGCCGATGTCGTCCTCGACCTGCTTCTTGGCCACCGGCGCGACGACGTCCTCGCGGTAGTGCGGCTGGAGCTGGCCCTTGACGTGGTCGACGACGGCGTGGATCTCGCTCTCGGAGACCCAGGCACCCTGCACGCGCATCGGCTTCGCCGCACCCATCGGCAGGAACAGGGCGTCACCCTGGCCGATGAGCTTCTCGGCGCCCGGCTGGTCGAGCACCACGCGGGAGTCCGCGAGCGACGACGTCGCGAACGCCAGCCGGCTCGGCACGTTCGCCTTGATGAGACCGGTGACGACGTCGACGCTCGGCCGCTGGGTGGCCAGCACCAGGTGGATGCCGGCCGCGCGAGCCAGCTGCGTGATCCGCTGGATCGACGCCTCCACGTCGCGCGGCGCGACCATCATGAGGTCGGCCAGCTCGTCGACGATGACCAACAGGTACGGGTACGGCGAGAGGACCCGCTCGGAGCCCGGCAGCGGGCGCACGGCGCCCGAACGGACGGCCGTGTTGAAGTCGTCGACGTGCTTGAAGCCGAAGGCCGCCAGGTCGTCGTAGCGCGCCTCCATCTCGCGCACCACCCAGTCGAGGGCCTCGGCGGCCTTCTTCGGGTTGGTGATGATCGGCGTGATGAGGTGCGGGATCCCGCCGTAGACCGTGAGCTCGACGCGCTTGGGGTCGATGAGGACGAGGCGGACCTCGTCCGGGGTGGAGCGCACGAGGATCGAGGCGATCATCGAGTTGACGAAGCTCGACTTGCCGGCGCCGGTGGCGCCCGCCACGAGCAGGTGGGGCATCTTGGCGAGGTTGGCCACCACGTAGCCGCCCTCGACGTCCTTGCCGACGCCGATGGTCAGGGGGTGCTGGCTGCGCCGGGCCGCGGCCGAGCGCAGGACGTCGCCCAGGACCACGGTCTCGCGGTCCGCGTTGGGGATCTCGATCCCGATCGCCGACTTGCCGGGGATCGGCGAGAGGATCCGCACGTCGGCGGAGGCCACCGCGTAGGCGATGTTCCGGCTCAGCGCGGTGACGCGCTCCACCTTGATGCCCGGCCCGAGCTCCACCTCGTAGCGGGTGACCGTCGGGCCGCGGGTGAAGCCCGTGACCCGGGCGTCGACCTCGAACTGGTCGAGGACCGAGGTGAGGGCCTCCACCACGCGGTCGTTGGCCGCGGAGCGCACCTTGTGCGGGGCGCCGCGCACGAGCAGGTCGTCGGACGGCAGCGTGTAGACGAGGTCCGGCGCGAGCTCGAGCTGCTCGGAGCGCGCGGGCAGCGCCTGGGTCGGCGGCGGGACGAGCGCGTGCTCGACCACGACCGGGGCCTCGCCGCCGTCCGACGTCCCGACGCCGGCCGTGGCCTCGAGGTCGCCCGGCCCGGCGGCGTCGACCGCCTCGGGCGTCACCTCGGCCACCCGGGTGGCGTCCTGGGTGGTGAACCGCCGCGTGGCGGCCGGCGCGCCGTCCACCTCCGCGGCCTGCACGAACGCCTCGTCGCCCTCGTAGCCGTCGAGCGCGGCCCGCCGGCCCCGGCGCCGGCGCGGCATCCGGGTGGTGGTGGCCGCGTCGTCGCGGGTGTCGACGGAGTGTTCGTCCGCGCCGTCCTCCTCGGCACCGTATGCGGGCGCGCGGCTGATCCAGTGCCACAGGTCGGCCAGGCGGCGCGGGATGGCGTGGACCGGGGTCGCGGTCACCACGAGGATGCCGAAGAGCCCGAGCAGCACCATGAGGGGCGCGCTCACCCAGGGTCCGAGCAGCGCGGTCAGCGGCGCGGAGATCACGTAGCCGACGACGCCGCCCGCGTTGCGCACGTCACCCCAGCTCTCCGAGGGCGTCGGCACGCCGGCCGAGAGGGAGATGAGGCCGCACACCGAGAAGGTGATCGCCATGGCGCCGATCGTGACGCGGGCGTTCGCCGCGGTCCGCTCGGGGTGGCGCATGATCCGGACGGCGAAGACGCCGAGCACCACCGGGACCAC
>JBDIAU010000164.1:0-5225 GCA_039812565.1 Beutenbergiaceae bacterium | reverse complement strand
AGCCCGACCGCAGGCCATGGGTCTCGAAGTGCGACCGCACCCCCTGCCCGGAGTCCGGCAGGGTGCGTTCGAGGACCTGGACCCGGGCGATCCGCCCCGAGGCGCACGCCGTCGCCAGGACCCGCCCCCACCCGGCGACGCGGCGGTCCTGGTCCGCCGGGGACTGCAGCACGAACGACGGGTGCCGGACCTTCGCCGTTGCGGTCAGGGTCTGGGCGTACGGGTCGTGGATCATCGCTGCTCCCGTGGTCGGGTCGTGGTGGATCCGCAGGCACGCCGCGTCCCCGGGCAGGGCGAGGGTGCCGGCGGGGCGCGGGGTGAGGGTGCGGGCGAGGTAGGCGTCCTGCCGCAGCGCCCGGCGCAGGACCCAGTGGCCGTAGACCGGCACCCCACTCGGACGCCGTTCGGCCCGCGACCGTGATGAAGGCGGCGGCCACGGCGAGGCCCCAGGCGGGCGCCGTCGTTGGGTGCCGGCGAAGTCGAGGAACTTGAAGCACGCCCACGGCGCCAGCGCGGCCAGGAGCAGCAGAATCAGCCCGGACAGCAGGGCCCCGATGCCGTCGGCGTCACCGACCATGCCGACGGCGACGACGAACACGACGACGATCGCGAGCTTGGACAGGACCAGGGCGAGGGTGACCTGGACCCAGCGGCGCACCCACCCCGACGTCAGGCGCGCGGTCCCGCCGGCCAGGGCCAGGGGGGCCAGGACAACGGCGATGACGATCAGGGCCTGGCGCACCAGGAGCGTGCCGAGGGTGAGCACGGCGCCGGCGATGAACAGCAGCCCGAACACGATCATCAGCGCCGCGCCGCCGCCGCCGACCTCGGCGAGGCGCATCAGCAGCGCGACGTCGAGGAGCTGGCGGGCGGCGTCCTGGATCGAGGTGCCGGCCATCGCGGCGATCCCGTCACAGAGGCCGTCGACGACGACCAGGAGGCTCTGGACGACGGCCGCGGCCGCGGCCGCGCCGAGGAGCGACGTCGCGGCGCCGGTCACGGCCCGGGCGAGCCCGCCGGGCTCGCGGCGGATGGCCGCGGTGATGACCTGGACGACGAACAGCCCGACCACGAGGACCCCGGCGACGGATCCGAGGGCGGCCGCGTTGCTGGTGACGTAGGAGGCCGAGAGGTCGACGGTGGTCGTGGTGGCGATGGCGTCGTAGACGGCGTCCATGACCGATTCGGCGGCGGCGGCGAAGGTGCTGCCGATCGCGTCGAGGACTCCGGTGGAGGCCATTCCGACGAGGTCGGTGGCCACGCAGCCCGGGGTGAAGGCGAGGATGTCGCAGGGTTCCATTGCGTCGCCGACCCCGGTGGTCAGACCAGCGAGCCGACGCCGGAGAAGAACGTCACGATCGCGTTCGCCGCGCCTATGAGCAGCGCCGCGCCCGCCGCGACCATCACGCCGGTCTTGCCGCGCCCGGCCAGGTGCGGGTTGCCGGAGTTGGACCCGAAGCCCCACACGACGGCGGCGACGACGAGGGCGGCGACGCACGCGACGAGGCCGAAGGTGAGCATCGCTCCGACGATCTCGCGCAGCTGCTCCAGGCCCGGCAGCCCAGTGGTGTTCGACGAGACGCCGGGGTCCTCGGCCGGCAGCGCGCCGGGCAGGGCGGTCATCGGCGTGAACGTGGTCATGGTGTTCTCCCGGATCGAGGGACGGTGACCGGTGACGAGCGCCGGTGCTCAGGGGGAGCGCCACGGGCGCGCACACCGACCCGCACCGGCGAGGATCGACGCCGTCGCACCGTGCCCGCGGCGCCGCGTCAGCCCGTCAGGCGCAGTCCGCCGATGAACCGCGGCGCCCAGAACGAGTTGGTCGAGATCCCCGACAGGACCTTGACGACGTCGCCGGTCTGCGGGGCTTCGAGCATCGCGTCGCCGCCGAGGGCGATCGCGACGTGGTGGATGGTCGCCGGGTCGGAGGTGTTGGTGGCGAAGAAGACGAGGTCCCCGGGCTGCAGGGCGGCCAGGGAGGTGATCCGGGTGCCGGGGGCGTGCCACTGCTCCCGGGAGGTGCGGGGCAACAGGATCCCGGCCTGGGCCCAGGCGTAGCGGGTCAGGCCGGAGCAGTCGAACCCGACCGTGCCCGCGCCGATGCCGAAGCCTTCCGACGGTCCGGTCAGGGATCCGCCGCCCCAGGCGTATGGGGTGCCCAACCACTGGGCGGCCGCGGTGATCGCGACCTGCGCGGCACCCGTGGCCACCACCGGCGAGGAGCCCGACGACGCTCCGCAGTCGAGGGCGGTGGGGTGCTCGAGGATCTCGGCCAGCCAGACCCGGGCGGGAGCCTCCCACTTCGCGTACGCGGTCGGGAACGCGGAACGCTGCACCGCCTGCGCCGCCGCGGTCAGCGGCATCGACTCCCACCCGGGCACGGACAGCAGGCCGCGGTTGCCGGTGGGCGAGTGTGGTCCGCCGTAGAACGCCGTGGCGGCGTAGGCCGGGTCGCGCACCTGGGCGGGGGTGCCCCAGCCCATCGAGGGGCGCTGCTGGAACAGCCCGAGGGAGTCCCGGTCGCCGTAGTCCAGGTTCCGCAGCCCGGACTCCTGGGCCGCCGTCATCAGCGCCACGAGCAGACCTCGCGCCGGCACGCGACGCTCCTGCCCGACGGCGACGATCACCCTCGCGTTCGACGCCTGCTCGGCGGACAGCGCCGCCACGGGGGCGCCGTCGCCGAGGGTCGTGCAGGTCGACGACATCTGCGGGAGGCCGCCGAGGCCGGCGACCGCTCCGGTGAGACCGAGGATGAGGGCAGCGGTCGTGGCCGCGAGCTTGCCGGCGGTCACGGGATAACGTTGATGCCGACGAGGTTGAGCCGGCACCGGTCCACGCCCGCGCCGTCGGCAGGGCAACGCATGCCGATCGTGATGGTGCGCTCTCGCGACGTCGTGCGGGCGGTCCCGTCCTCGACGTAGTGCGTGGTCTGGATGCCGGTGACGTTCCGGAACGCCCACCCCGGCTGCGCCTGTCCGGTGATGACGACCTGCTCCCACGACCCGGGCACCTGGACGTCGCGACTGACCCAGGTGGACCACTGCCCGTTCGCGCGCATCCGAGCCCACTGCTCGTCGGTCGGGATCCGCTCGCTGAGCATCCGGTGCAGGTCGGCCCGCCCCTTCGTGCTCAGCGTCGGGTCGGCGTCGGCGATCAGGACGTCGCGGTAGTCACCCGGCGCGAGCCGGCGCGTGTCCATGCCGAGCACGACGCCGGCGACGGCCCGGGCGTACGCGTCAGGGTCGGCCGTCGCCGGGATCGCGTCGAGCCCGACGACGCCGGCGGGTTCTGCGGGTGCCGTTCTCGCGGGTTGCGTCGGCGTGGGTTGCTGTTCGACGGCGCCGCCCTCGTCCCGGGGTGCGAGGGCCCAGATCATGGCGACCAGGACCAGCACGGCCAGAACGGCGACCAGCGCGAGGAGCTTCTTCATCGGGTCCTCCCTCGAAGTGAGATCACCCGGGGGGAGGGTCACGAGCGCGCACAGGCAGATGCGGCACGTGAAGGCCGGACTTCCTACTCCTATCGGGGTTCACCGGTTCGAGCGACGTTCTCGTCACGAAGTGCCGGAAGTGCCGAAGCATCGTGAAAGTGCGTTCTGAAGTGCAATGACGTCCAGGCAGGTTGAATCGGGCCAAGTGCCGTGACGTGCTCGATCTGCCGCTCGGGCCGGCACCCTGCGGAACGAAGGGCCCGCCCGCGCGCGAGGGCGGACCCTCAGACGAAGGAGCCGCGGATCGCGAGGCCGCGGCGCAGGGAGCCGTGGGTCCGGTCGGCGTCGACGGGGAAGCCGCGTGCTGTGAGGCGCTGGGCGAAGGACTTCATGCCGAGGGGTCGGGCGACGGCGTGCTCGCGGGCCCAGAGGCTGTAGTTGGCGTGCAGGGCTGAGGTGAGCGTGCGCGCGCCGGGTCGCTCGTGGACACGTTCGTCCCACCACTCGGCGAGCGGATCCATCTGCTCGAGGTAGTCCTGGACGCCGGCGGTCACCGTGCCCGGGACGGCGAGGGCGGCGAGGTCTGCGCCGGCGGCGATCCACTTCGCGGCGCCGCGGGCGGCGAAGGCCAGGAGCGCTGCGCGTCCTTCGGGGGTGTGCTCGAGGTCGTGCTTGATCCGGGCGTCGGCGCGCGTGACAGGGGAGGGGACACGCAGGGGAAGGAGACGGCGACGCAGACCGGGGTCGTCGTCGGGGACGACGGCCAGCTCGTTCGCGGTGAATGCCAACTTGCAGACGGGGTGGAACGTCACGGGGTTCTGGTGCAGGAACCGGGCGACGAGCGGGTCGCCCCCGACGATCTGCTTGACCCGCGAGACGTCCATCCGCAGGCCGCCGGCCTCGGGGATATAGATGAACCGCTTGCCGATCAGGCGCATGATCTCGGGCGTCGGGCCGCCGACGGCGCGGCGGGCGGAGAAGTCGTCGGGCGAGGCGGTGTCGGCGTAGGAGCCCATCATCGACGTGAACGCGGAGAGCAGCGTCGTCTTGCCCGACGACGCCGCGCCGTAGGTGAACGTGAAGACCTCGCACGCCATCGAAGCCGTCAGGCAGTAGCCGAACCAGCGGGCGAGGAACGCTCGGACAGCCGGGTCACCGCCGGTGAGGTGGGCGAGGACGGCGTCGAGCGCTGTGGAGCGGGCGTAGGGGTCGACGTCGGCGTCGACCAGGCCGGTGCACAGGTGCTCGGGCCGCGCCGGGGCGAGGTCACCGGTGCGGAGGTCTAGCACGCCGGACAGGGTGTTGAGGGCGTACGGGTCGGCGTCCCACCGGTGCTCCTCGACCAGCATCCCGGGGAGCGCCTGGGCCAGGCGCAGGGCCGCGTCGAGGTGTCGGGGGGTCTCGCAGGAGGTGGCCCAGCGGCGTCGTCGGTCCCGGGCGGCGGCGGCTCGCAGCTCGGAGCCTTCACGGCCGAGGCGAGCGGGTTCGAGCTCGGTGACGGCACGGACGACCTGCAGCATGTGCGCGACGGCCGTCTGCCCGTGTGCGTCGAGCGCCCAGCGGCGACCGTCGTAGTGCATCCAGCCGTGACCCGGCCGGTAGCGCCACGTCGGGCCGAACCACAAGGCGAACCTCTCGGCCAGCCCGAGGTCGGACTCTGGCAGCGACGCTGCGGCGCTGACGCGTGCGTCGGCCCTGGACCACGGCACGACGACGCGCCCTGCCGGTTGGGGCCGGCCCGGGGAGGCGGAGACGCTCACCCGGGTCTCAGCTGGCCGCTCGGTCGAGCCACGCG
>JBDIAU010000163.1:0-5254 GCA_039812565.1 Beutenbergiaceae bacterium | reverse complement strand
CCGTCGCCCCTGCGGGGCGAGAACCGGGCCGGTCCGGCCGCTTCGGCGGTCGGCTCCCGGGGATCGCGGGCACCAGGCGCGACGGCCGCCGGCCGCCGCGAGACAACCGGACCGCGGTGCCGGGCGTGCAGACGCGCCCGCATCGCTGATGCGTGGGCGCCTCGCGCCCGCGTCGGAAGGACGAGCCATGGCCGTCGTCACCATGCGCCAGCTCCTGGAGAGCGGCGTCCACTTCGGGCACCAGACCCGTCGCTGGAACCCCAAGATGAAGCGCTTCATCTTCACGGAGCGCAACGGCATCTACATCATCGACCTGCAGAAGTCCCTCTCGGACATCGACCGGGCGTACGAGTTCGTCAAGGAGACCGTGGCCCACGGCGGCTCGATCCTCTTCGTCGGCACCAAGAAGCAGGCCCAGGAGGCCGTCGCCGAGCAGGCCACCCGCGTCGGGATGCCGTTCGTCAACCAGCGCTGGCTCGGCGGCATGCTCACGAACTTCGGCACCGTCCACAAGCGGCTCCAGCGCCTCAAGGAGCTCGAGGAGATCGACTTCGACGACGTCGCCTCGAGCAACCTCACCAAGAAGGAGCTCCTGGTCCTGCGTCGCGAGAAGGACAAGCTCGAGCGCACGCTCGGCGGCATCCGGGACATGGCCAAGGTGCCGTCCGCGGTCTGGGTCGTCGACACCAAGAAGGAGCACCTCGCCGTCGCCGAGGCGCGCAAGCTCCGCATCCCGGTGGTCGCGATCCTCGACACGAACTGCGACCCCGACGAGGTCGACTACGGCATCCCCGGCAACGACGACGCCATCCGCTCCGTCGCTCTCCTGACGCGCGTCGTCGCCGACGCCGTCGCCGAGGGCCTCGTGGCGCGGCACTCCGGCTCCGCCGCCTCGGGTGCGGCCGCGCCGGACGTCGAGCCGCTCGCCGAGTGGGAGCGCGAGCTCCTCGCGGCAGCCGAGACGGAGGCCGCCCCGGCCGCCGAGGCGCTCGAGGCCGAGGCCCCCGCCGTCGAGGCTCCCGCCGTCGAGGCGTCGTCGGCCGAGGTCTCCGCGGAGGCCCCGGCCGCCGCGGACGCGACCGACGCCGTCGAGCCCGACGCCACGGTCTGACCCCGTTCGACCCTTCGAGAGGAACGCACGAACCACCATGGCGAACTACACCGCCGCCGACATCAAGGCACTCCGTGAGCGCACGGGCGCGGGCATGCTCGACGTCAAGAAGGCGCTCGACGAGGCCGACGGCAACGTCGAGAAGGCCGTCGAGATCATCCGCGTCAAGGGGCTCAAGGGCATCGCCAAGCGCGAGGGCCGCTCGGCCTCCGACGGCCTCGTCGCGATCGACATCACCGACTCGCCCGAGGGCCAGACCGGCGTCCTCGTCGAGGTGAACTCCGAGACGGACTTCGTCGCGAAGAACGCCAAGTTCATCGCGCTGGCCGACACGGTCCTGGCCGCCGCCGTCGCCTCGGGCGCGAGCGACGTCGAGTCGCTCCTCGCGGCCGACGCCGGCGGGAGCACGGTCCAGGCCGCCGTCGAGGAGGCCGCCGCGACCATCGGCGAGAAGATCGTCGTGCGCCGCGTCGCCCGGGTCTCGGGCGAGAAGGTAACCGCCTACCTGCACCGCACGAACAAGGACCTCCCGCCGCAGGTGGGCGTCCTCGTCGCCGCCGACGCCAAGGGCGAGGCCGTGGCCAAGGACGTCGCGATGCACATCGCCGCCTACTCGCCGCTCTACCTCACCCGGGACGAGGTGCCGGCCCAGACCGTCGCCGACGAGCGCCGGATCGCGGAGGAGACGGCCCGCAACGAGGGCAAGCCGGCCGCCGCCCTCCCGAAGATCGTCGAGGGCCGCCTGAACGGCTTCTACAAGGAGAACGTCCTGCTCGACCAGGCCTTCGCCAAGGACCCCAAGAAGACCGTCGGCCAGATCGTCAAGGAGTCCGGCGGGACGGTCACGGCGTTCGCCCGGTTCCGCGTCGGCTCCTGAGGCACCCTGTGACGGTGGCCCCGTCCCTGGTCGGGGACGGGGCCACCGCCGCACCACCCGCGGTCCGGGTCACCCGCCCCGCCGCCCCGAGAGCCCGACGCAGAAGGAGACCCTGATGGGGAGCGCGACCCACGCCCTGCACGGAGCCCCGGCGGACGGCCGGCGGCGCGTCCTCCTCAAGCTGTCCGGAGAGGTGTTCGGCGGCGGCCGGATCGGCCTCGACGCCGACGTCGTCGCCGACATCGCCCGCGAGATCGCGGACGCGGTCCGCGCCGGGGTGCAGGTGGCCGTCGTCGTCGGCGGGGGCAACTTCTTCCGCGGCGCCGAGCTCTCCACCCGGGGGCTGGACCGCGCCCGCGCCGACTACATGGGCATGCTCGGCACGGTGATGAACTGCCTGGCGCTGCAGGACTTCCTGGAGAAGGCCGGGGTCGACACGCGGGTCCAGACCGCGATCACCATGGGCCAGGTGGCCGAGCCCTACGTGCCGCGGCGAGCCATCCGGCACCTGGAGAAGGGCCGCGTCGTCATCTTCGGCGCCGGCGCGGGCCTGCCGTTCTTCTCGACGGACACCGTGTCGGCCCAGCGGGCGCTCGAGACCCACTGCGCCGAGGTCCTCATGGCCAAGAGCGGGGTCGACGGCGTCTACAGCGCCGACCCGCGCCGCGACCCGACCGCCCGCCGCTTCGACCACGTGACGTACGCCGACGCCCTTCGGCTCGGGCTCAAGGTGGTCGACGCGACGGCGTTCAGCCTCGGCATGGACAACGGCCTCGACATGCGGGTGTTCGGGATGGCCGAGCCGGGGAACGTCACGCGCGCGCTCCTGGGTGAGAAGATCGGCACGCTGGTCACGGCGCGCCCGCTCGAGGGTGCCACCGTGCCGGCCGGCGACGGCCGGAGCACCGAGACGAAGGAGCAGGAGTGATCGACGAGACCCTCTTCGAGGCCGAGGAGAAGATGGACAAGGCCGTCGAGGTCGCGCGGGAGGAGTTCGGCGCCATCCGCTCGGGACGGGCCAACGCGGCGATGTTCCACAAGGTCCTCGTCGACTACTACGGCGCCCCGACCCCGCTCCAGCAGCTCGCCTCGATCACCGTCCCCGAGGCCCGGACGGTCCTCATCTCGCCCTACGACAAGTCGTCCATGGCCGCGGTGCGCAAGGCCATCCGCGACTCCGACCTCGGCGTCAACCCCACCGACGACGGCACCGTGATCCGGGTGGTCCTGCCCGAGCTCACGCAGGAACGCCGCAAGGAGTACGTCAAGCTCGCCAAGCACAAGGGCGAGGAGGCGCGCGTCGCCGTCCGCAACGTCCGTCGCCGCGCCAAGGAGGAGCTCGACCGGATCGCGCGCGACGGCGAGGCCGGCGAGGACGACGTCGCCCGCGCGGAGAAGGAGCTCGAGCACCTCACCAAGCGCCACGTCGACCTCATCGACGACCTGATGTCGCGCAAGGAGCGCGAGCTCCTCGAGGTCTGAGGCGCACACGACGCATGGTGGCCGGCACCCCGACGGAACGCCCCCGCAGCCGACGCGAGATCCGCGAGGCCGCGCGGCAGGCGGCCGCTGCCGCGCGCCCGGCGCCGGACGACGCCGAGCAGACGGCGGACCCGGGCGACGCCGGGCCTGTCCCCGACGGCGCCCCGGCGCCCGCCGACGACGCGGCGCTGCCCGAGCCCGAGCTGGTCGAGGTCCCGGTCCCCGAGCACGATCTCCTCGTCGTCCCGATGGCGCCCACCCCCGTGATCGCCGAGGTCGCCGAGCCGGGGCTCGAGGACCCCGCCTCGACGACGGCGCCCGCGCCGCCCCCGCGGACCAGCCGGGCCGGCCGCGACCTGCCGGTGGCCATCGGCGTCGGGCTCGGCATGGGCGCCCTCTTCCTCCTCAGCCTGTTCGTGCTCAAGGAGGCGTTCGTCGCCCTCGCGGTCGTCGCCGTCGGCGGCGCGCTGTGGGAGTTCGGCGTCGCCCTGCGCACCCGCGGGATCCGCATCCCGTTCCTCCCGCTGGTCGTCGGCTCGACCGGCATGCTCGTCTCCGCCTACGTGGCGGGGGCGGAGGCCCTCGTGGTCGCGTTCATGCTGACCGCGGGCGGCGTCTTCGTCTGGCGCGTCATCGACGGCGGCGGCCTCACCGCGCTGCGCGACGCCGGCGCCGGCATCTTCGCGGCCGCCTGGCTGCCCTTCCTCGCCTCGTTCGCGATGCTCCTGCTCGCCGCGCCCACCGGCGAGTGGCAGGTCCTGTACGCCGTCTGCCTCGTCGTCGCCAACGACACCGGCGGCTACGCGGCGGGCGTGATGTTCGGCAAGCACCCGATGGCGCCGAGCATCAGCCCGAAGAAGTCGTGGGAGGGCTTCGCCGGCTCGGCCCTCCTGGCCGCCGTCGTCGGGCTCGGGCTCATGGCGTGGTTCTTCGACGGCCCGCTCTGGGCCGGAGCCGTGATCGGGCTGCTCACCGTCGCCGCGGCGACGGTCGGCGACCTCTCGGAGTCGCTCATCAAGCGCGACCTCGGCCTCAAGGACATGGGCGCCCTCCTGCCCGGCCACGGCGGCATCATGGACCGCCTGGACTCGCTGCTCGTCGCCGCGCCCGTCGTGTACGGCAGCCTCACCGTGACGCTCACCTACCTCGTCTGAGAACCCGATGTCCTCATCCCCTCCGGCGCCCGACGCCGCCGGTCGCCCGCGCCTCGTGCTCGCCTCGCCGCGGCGCGCGAAGCCGCCCCGCCACCTCGCCGACCTGTCCGTCGAGGAGCGCGCGGACGCCGTCGTCGGGCTCGGGCAGCCCCGCTTCCGGGCCGACCAGCTCGGCCGGCACTACTTCGCGCACCTCACCCGCGACCCGGGCCGGATGACGGACCTGCCCGCCGACGCCCGCGAGACGCTCGCCGCGGAGCTGCTGCCCGAGCTCGTCACCGAGGTGCGCACCGTGGTCGCCGACCGCGGGACCACCCGCAAGACGCTCTGGGCGCTGCACGACGGCGTCAAGGTCGAGTCCGTCCTCATGCGCTACCCCGACCGCGCGACGCTGTGCGTCTCCAGCCAGGCGGGCTGCGGGATGGCGTGCCCGTTCTGCGCCACCGGCCAGCTCGGCCTCACCCGCAACCTCTCGACGGCGGAGATCGTCGAGCAGGTGCGCCTGGCGGCCGCCGCCAGCCGCGACGGCGACCTGCCGGGCGGCGCGACCCGCCTGTCCCACGTCGTCTTCATGGGGATGGGGGAGCCGCTCGCCAACTACGCCGCCGTCGTGCGCGCCGTGCGGCGCCT
>JBDIAU010000162.1:0-5279 GCA_039812565.1 Beutenbergiaceae bacterium | reverse complement strand
CGAGAACGTTGCGGACTTGGCGGGCGCACGGGTGCAGCACGCATCCCGTAATACTGAGATAGTTTCCTCAGTTCCGGGGGCAACGGACCGAACTCGTGGATATGGCGCTTCACCTCGTTCGTGGCGAGCGCTGACACACGAGCGATGGGAGCGTGACATGGCTGCCGGAATCCTCGTCGACGTCGAGCCCTCGTCCCAGGAACGCACAAGCGCTGCCGGGACCGACCGCCGCTCAGGCGCTGCGACCCCCCTTCGTCCCCGTCCCCGGCTGCGTGAGGTCTTCGGCGACGAGCCGGCCCAGACCGGCGGCCGCCCCGCCGCGGCGGGCCGTCCGGTGAGCGTGCCGGCCGCCGAGCCCGCCCCGGCCATGCACGACATCTGGTCCAACACCGACTTCCCGTACATGTGCCTGCGGGACCGGGTGCGCACCGAGGCGCTGCGCGCGGAGATCGAGACCCTCGTGCGTCCCGGCGACCGCGTGCTCGACATCGGTGCCGGCAGCGGCATCCTCGGCCTGCTGGCGCTGCGCGCCGGCGCGGCGCACGTCTTCGCCGTCGAGGCCGACCCGACGCTGAGCCGCTACCTCGGGGAGACGTTCGCCGCGAACGGCTACGGGGACCGGGCCACGGTCCTGCAGGGCGACGCCCGCACCATCGACATGCCTACGGCCGACGTCGTCGTCGCCGAGCTCATCGAGACCGGTCTGATGAGCGAGCTGCAGGTGCCGGTGATGAACACGCTCCACCGCCGGGGCGTCGTCGACCACCGCACGCGGTTCGCCCCGCACGGGTACCGGACGGCGTTCGAGCTGGTGCACGTCGACCGCAGCTTCTACGGCTTCGAGATCCGCGGCGAGCGGCACGAGTGGTCGTTCTACGGGGACACGGACACGTGGTCGCCCGTCACCGTCGAGCCGGTGAGCAACAAGGTGAAGGTCTGGGAGGCGAAGTTCGACCAGGTCCTCGCGGAGGAGGTCGCCGTGCGCGTCCGGTTCCGCGTGCCGCGCGCCGGCGTCGTCAACGCCGTGCGCCTGTCGGGCGAGGTCCTCCTGCGGCACAACGCCCCGATCGGCCCGTGCCCGTCGATGAACGGCGACAAGGTGATCGACGTCCCGGCGCGTGAGGTGGCCGCCGGCGTCGCCGTCGTCGACCTGCGGTACGTCATGGGCGCCGGGCTCGACAGCCTCGAGGTCCGCTGGGTCGACTGACCCGAGCCCCACTCGCAGCTCCCCGCAGAGCGCGAACACCCGGGCGGATCGCGAACACCGCCGGCGGATCGCGAACATCCGATGTTCGCGATCCGCCGTCTTGTTCGCGATCCGCGATCCGCGGGCCGGGCGATCCGTGCGGTCCGGGGCGGCGCGCGGCGGGGAGCAGGCGCTCTCAGGCGAGCCCGAGCAGCGCGCCGCCCGTGGCCGCCGCCCACCACGTCCCGAGGATCATCCACGGCCCGAAGGCGAACGCCGTGTCGCGGTGCGCCCTCCGCAGCGCGAGGAGCACGACGGCGGACAGCCCGCCGAGGACGAAGGCCGCCAGGGTGCCCAGCAGCACCTCCGGCCAGCCGAACCAGCCGAGGAACGCCGCGAGGGCGCCGGAGAGCTTGACGTCGCCCAGCCCCATGCCGGACGGCGAGATGAGGGCCAGCACGAAGTAGAGCGCCGTGACCGCGGCGCCGGCCGCGCACGCCCGCCCGAGGTCGCGCCACGCGTCCTGCGTCGCGGCGGCGACGGTGAGCAGGGGCAGGAGCACGAGGTACGTCCGGCCGACGACGGCGTCCGGGAGCCGGTGGACGGTGAGGTCGACCACCACGAGCAGGCCGCTGGCGACGGCGAGGGAGGTGAACGCGAGAGCCTCCGCCCAGCCGGTCGAGAGGCCGGCGGCCAGCACGCCTCCGAGGGCGGCGAGCGGGACGTGGACGTGCAGCCGGAACCAGCGCGAGTCCGTTCCGGCGAGGCGCCGTGCCCACGGGGTGAGGGCCAACGCCCCGGCGGCGGCGAGCCCCCCGAGGACGAGGCCCTCGAGGCTCACGTGAAGGCCGCGAGGATGTCCATCATCGCGGGCCCCAGCAGGATGATGAAGAGCACCGGGAGGATGCAGAGCATCAGCGGGAAGATCACCTTGACGGGGATCTGCATCGCCTTCTCCTCGGCGCGCTGCCGCCTCTTCAGCCGCATCTCGCCGGCCTGCGTGCGGAGCACGTCGGCGATGGCGACGCCGTAGGCGTCGGCCTGGATGACGGCGCTGACGAACCGGCGCAGGTCCCGGACGTCGGTGCGGGTGCCGAGCGCCTCGTAGGCGATCCGGCGGGACTGGCCGACCTGCATGTCCTGGAGCGTGCGGACGAGCTCCTCGGCGAGCGGGCCGCGGCCGTTGCGCGCCACCTGCGCCATCGCGGACTCGAAGCCGAGCCCCGCCTCGACGGCGATGGTCATCTGGTCGAGCGTGTCGGCGAGCTCGAGCGTGATCTGCTCGCTGCGCTTCTGGCCCTGACTCTGCAGGAGCAGCTCGGGCAGGAAGTAGCCGAGCAGCGGCAGGACGACGGCGAGGACGTAGGTGAGCGTCATCGGCCGGGACATGACGAACATGGCGCCGAGGGCGACGCCGGTGAGGCCCAGGATGACCTTGACGGCCATGAGTCGCTCGAGGGGCCACGACGGCGGCCGGCCGGCCTTGGTGAGCAGGCGGTCGAGCGTGCGGACCATGCGCGGGGGCGTCAGCCGTGCGGGGAGCCCGGTGGCGTCCTGCACGCGGACGTTCTCGACGGCGTCGTCCCCGGTCGTCGCCGCGCCCGCGGCGGCGAACCCGCGCTGGAGGTTGCTGACCGCGCGACGGCGGACGGGGTCCCCGCCGGCGACGAGGATCCAGACGAGCACGGCGACGCCCACGCTGGCCGCGACGACGGCGGCGACGGTGACGATCGGCACGATGTCCTCCTTCCGGGGCCGTCAGAACTTGATGCGCACCGACTTGCGGAGCCAGAAGTAGCCGACGGCCATGAGGATCGCGGCGAGGACGAGCAGGGCCCAGCCGACGAGGCTCTGCGTGAACTTGCCGATGTACTCGGGTCGCACCAGGGCCAGGAACCCGCCGGTGCACACGGGCAGGAGCATGAGGACCAGGGCGGAGAGCCGGCCCTCGGCGCTGAGCGCCTTGACCTGGCGCCTGATCTGGTTGCGCTCGCGGATGGTCTCCCCGACGCGGTCGAGCACCTCGGCGAGGTTGCCGCCGACCTCGCGGTTGATCTGGATGGCCTGCGTGACCCAGATGAAGTCCTCGCTGCCCATCCGGCGTGCCGAGTCGGTGAGGGAGTGGGACAGCTCGCGGCCGACCCGGGTCTCGTTGATGATCCGGGAGAACTCCTCGGAGGCGGGCTCCTCGGACTCCTTGGCGACGGAGGCGAGCGCCTGCATGAGGCTGTGGCCGGCGCGCAGGCTGCTCGCCATGAGCTGCAGCGAGTCGTCGAGCTGGTCGGCGAAGACCTTCTGCCGCTTGCTGACGAGCATCCCGAGCCGGACCCGGACGCCGATCGGCACGAGGATCGCGAGCAGGATGCCCACGAGCGGGTTGACGAGCACGGTGCCGAGCCCGCCGGCCACGACGGCGGCGATGACCGTCAGGAGCACGAGGTCCTGGGGGCGGGTCTTGACGCCGGCGAGCTCGAGGAGCGTGGCCACGCCGTTGCTCCCGCGCCTGCGCAGCATGTCGTCGACGCGGGCGGTGGCGGCGGTGGCGGCGCCGGCGAGGCGGCTCGGGCCGGGGTCGACGTCGGGGCGCCGTCGGTCCATCGACAGGCGGGCCGGGCGCGGCCCGGCCAGGAGGTAGCCGACGATGAGGAGCGCGACGGCGCAGGCCGACAGGCCGATGATGACGGCCGGCTCCTGGGGGATCATCGGTGGCCCCGCCACGGCTCGGGCGCCGGTGCGCCGAACACGCGCGGCGAGATGTGGATGCCGAGCTCGGCGAAGCGGTCGGTGAAGCGCGGCCGGACGCCGGTCGGGATCGCCCGCCCGAGGAAGCGACCCTGGGGGTCGAGGCCCGCGGAGTAGTCGAAGAGGAAGACGTCCTGGAGGGTGACGGTCTGCCCCTCCATGCCGTGCACCTCGGTGACGGCCGTGACGCGGCGGGTGCCGTCGCGCAGCCGGCTGAGCTGGACGATGACGTTGATCGCGGAGCAGATCTGCTCCCGGATGGCCCGCAGCGGCAGGTCCATTCCGGCCATGAGGACGAGCGTCTCGAGGCGGGCGATCGCGTCGCGCGGGGTGTTCGCGTGGATGGTGGAGAGGGACCCGTCGTGGCCGGTGTTCATCGCCTGGAGCATGTCGAGGCTCTCCCCGCCGCGGACCTCGCCGACGACGATGCGGTCGGGCCGCATGCGCAGCGAGTTCCGGACGAGGTCGCGGATGGTGATCTCGCCTCTGCCCTCGAGGTTCGCCGGGCGGCTCTCGAGCCGGACGAGGTGCTGCTGCTGGAGCTGGAGCTCGACGGCGTCCTCGATCGTGATGATCCGCTCGCCCTCGGGGATGAACGAGGACAGGACGTTCAGGAGAGTGGTCTTGCCGGTGCCGGTGCCGCCGGAGACGAGGATGTTCAGGCGGGCCTCGACGCAGGCGCGCAGGAGGTCGGCCATCTCCGGGGACAGCGTCCCGAAGTTGATGAGGTCGGCCACCTGGTAGGCCTCGCGGGCGAACTTCCGGATGGTCAGCGTGGAGCCGCTGAAGGCCAGCGGCGGGATGACGGCGTTGACGCGGGAGCCGTCGGCGAGGCGGGCGTCGACCATCGGCGAGGACTCGTCGATGCGACGGCCGACGCGCGAGACGATCCGTTCGATGACGCGCTTGAGCTGGTCGTCGCTGTCGAAGCGGACGCCGGAGAGCGTGAGGCGGCCCGACCGCTCGACGTAGACCAGGGCCGGCCCGTTCACCATGATCTCGGTGACGTCCGGGTCGTCGAGGAGGCGCTGCAGGGGGCCGAGGCCGAGGACGTCGTCCTGGACGTCCTTGATGAGCCGCCGGCGCTCCTCGGACGTGAGGGGGACCTTCGCCTCCTCGACCACGTGGTTGAGCTCGGCGTGGACGAGGGCGTGGAGCTGCTCCTCGCTCAGGGTGGGGTCGTTGAGGCGGGCGCCGAGCCGTTCGAAGAGCTCCGTCGCGGCCCGGTCCTTGAGCTTGGTGAGCGCGTCGCTCGGCCCGCTCGGTGCGACGCCGAGCGGGCGGCGGGCCGCGGGCACGGGGGTGCCGGTGGTGGCCGCCCGGGCGCCGATCGGGCCCGACGGCGGGGGCG
>JBDIAU010000161.1:0-5290 GCA_039812565.1 Beutenbergiaceae bacterium | reverse complement strand
CGCCTGGAGGAGGAGCTGCGGCGCCGCTTCCTCGACCGCCCGGGGCGGACCCCGTGACCGGCCCCGGTGAGTCCACGACCGGCGCCGCCACGACCGGCCCCGGCGCGCCGTCGGCCACGCAGGCCGCCTCGGCCGCGACGGCGGGCGACGTCGTCGCCGCGCTGAAGGCGCGGCTGCCCGAGGTGCTCGCCCTGCCGCGGTTCGCGGCGGGTGCGGAGGCGCTCACGAGGCTCGCGGACCCCCGCCACCGGGAGGCGGGCGCCGCGGCGTGCACGGACGGCGAGGCGGCTCGCCTGGCCGAGGTCCTCGCCGCCCGCTGGGCGGCGCTGGTCGCCGCGACCGGCGGCACCACGGGCGACTGACGTGAGCGAGGGCGCCGTCGAGCCCACCCGCACCCGGGTGCCCCCCGGCCCGGGCGCCCGACGCCCCGACGCCCGCACCCCGGACGTCCGTACCCCGGCGACCCGGTCGCCCGGGACCCGCTCGCCGGTGACCGCGCAGCCGGGGGTGACCACCGGGCCCGTCGCACCGGCCCGGGTGCAGGAGGCGCCGGTGCGCGCCGTCGCCGCGCCCACCTCCGCGGGCGCGGCGTTCCTGGGCGGCGTCGACCCGGGGGGCGGGGACGTGGCCACCGTCGCCGCTCCGACGCCCCTCCTGCGGATCTCCGACCGCTTCGTGCGGATCCCCGGCCGGCCGGGCCTGTACCCCGTGTACCCGGGGGCGCCGTTCCGCGCCGACGAGCTCGTGATCCTCCTGCAGGCGGCGCTCGACGCCCGCCGCGCGGTGCGCCAGGCCATGGCCGTCCACCCGCTCGCGGGCGTCTACACGATGGCCACCCAGGAGGAGCCGCCGCTGCCCGTGCTCGAGGTGCTGCGCCTGGCGGACCGGCCCACCTGGCTGCAGGCCCGCTCGCTCTTCGAGGCGAGCACCGGCGAGTCGCTGCTCGGCCGGCTGCAGCTCGAGCTCAGCGACCGGGAGCTGGGTGCGGCCCTGCCGTACCTGCGGGGCGTCGTCGCGAGCGCCGACCTCATCCGCGTCTGGACCGGCACGTTCAGCTCCGACGTGCCGGGCATCGTCCGCGTCCTCGAGCGGATGCCCGACGCGGAGGCGCTCGCGCTCGCCGCGGAGTACCGCACCATGCAGGGCATCGCCGGCACGACGGCGCGCGCCCTCGCCACCGCCGTCGAGGAGAGCGCCGGCGGGGAGGAGGGCGGCGCGTACCGGGCGCTGCGCGCCCTCGCCGGGCGGATGCGCCGGCTCAGCGCCGCGACCGGGCCGGGGCTGAGCACCGAGGACCGGGAGGCGGCGGGCGAGCTGGTCGGCGAGCTGCGCGTCCTTGCCGCGTTCGCGCGCATCAAGGAGGCGGACCGCCGGTACCGGACCGACTGGGCGTACCTCGCGGTGGCGGACCTGGACCGTCGCGAGCGCGACGGCCTCGACCTCAGCTACCTGACCGGCTGGCGCGGGCGGCACCTCACCGGGGACCGGCGCCGCGCCCTGGAGAACCTCCTGCGCACCGGCCTCGACGACGTCGGATACGTCCTCGCCGCGCTGGAACGCTCCGGGCAGGCCGCGGCCGAGAGCCGGGACCAGGAGAGCGCCGTCGGGCTCGAGGCCGCCGCCCCGGCGCTGGACCGGGCGCTGCGGCGCCTCGCCGCCCGGGCCGCCGACCCGACGCTCGCCGAGGACGAGCGGACCGCGGCCCAGGAGCGCCTGACCGCCCTCGCCGAGGACCCGGACGTCCTCGACCGGGTGCTGGCGCTGCCGGGCGGGGACCGGATCGCCCGCGGCGCGCTCGGCGCGTCCGGCAGCGCGGTCGCGCGGCGCCGCGTCCTGCGCGCGACGTCGGTCTCCGAGGTGGTCGACGCCCTGCGCGGCCTCCACGGGATCGACGTCGGCCTCGTCCTGGGCCGGCCCGACGTCGAGGCGCACCTCGCCGCGCAGGAGATCGTCATCAACCCGGCCGTGCGCCGGGTGCTCGACGCGTACGGCGAGGTCCAGGGCGCGCAGGTGGAGCCGTTCCTGCGGCTGCCGGCGGGCACCTCGTTCCTGCCCGTGGTCCCGGGCCTCGACGAGGGCCTCGATCTCGGGCCGCAGGGCGAGGACCTCGCTCCCGTCGTCCCCGCGCCCCTCGTGCTGCACCTGCCCGGCGCCGAGCCGGTCGACGACCCGCTCGTCGTCGTCGCCGCGTACGAGGCGTACCGGGCCGCCCGCGGCGGGAACGTCGCCGGGGTGGTCGCGGCCGTCCGGCCGCTGCGTCCGGGCCGCCGCGCGCTCCTGCAGGACGACACCTTCTTCCGCAGCGCCCTCGAGACCCTCGACGGCATGCGCACCGACGTCGCCCGGTCGGTCGCCGCGGTCCTGCGGGACCCGAGCCGTGACCCGGCCGAGGCGTCGGCGGCGCTCATCCGCGCCGGCCTCGAGGGCGAGCCCGGCCACGCGTTCGACGTCCGTGACGAGCGGCTGCTCGGCGAGGGCCTGGCCGTCGACCCGGCGGACCGCCGGCTCCTGCGCTACCGCTACGTCCTCGACGCGCTGGGGGAGGAGGACCGGCTCGCCGGCGTGACGGACTACTACGGCCGGCGGATCGCCCTCGGGTCGCGCGGGGTGCCGGTCGACTACCAGCTCCCCGAGCGCCTCGAGTCCGCCTACTCGGACCGGCTCTACGCGCTCGACCGCCTCGACCCGACGCCCCGGCTGCGGATGGAGGACGTCTTCCTCGGCGAGCCCGAGATCCTGCGCGCCGACCTCACCCCCGAGGAGGCGGCGCTCGAGGCGCAGTACATGCGCGTCCGCCTCGACAAGCACCTCGCGGCGCTGAGCCGGGGGGTCGACGCCTCCGGCGTGCTCGGCTGGTCCCCGGAGACGGTCACCGAGCTCACCGCGGAGTTCCGGCGCCGCTGGGACGAGTACGCCGCCGACGGGCGCTGGACCCGCGACGAGCTCGTCCAGCTCGCGGCCGCCTACTACGACGCGCTCGACGCGGTGGACCGGAACCGCTCCGAGCGCAGCTCGGTCGCCGAGTTCATCGGCACGCTGGCGGCCACCGTGGCGGGCGTCGTCGTCATCGTGGCGACCGGCGGGACGGCGACGCCGCTCGTCGTCGGCATGCTCGCCGGGGCGGCGCTCGGGGCGGGCGCCAGCCTGGTCGTCGCCGACGCGTTCCGGGACTACACCTCCCCGGACCAGGCGCTGGCGGACCTCGGCCACGGCGCGGTCACCGGAGCCCTCACCGTGGCCGGGCAGGCGCTCGCCGAGCCGGTGGGCGCCGTCGTCAGCCGGCAGACCGCGGCGTTCGCCGCCCGCGGCGCGGTGAACAAGGCCGTCGCCGGCGGCGCGCGGCTCGCCGTCGAGGGCGCCATCGACGGCGCGATCGGCGGCGCCGGGGACGCCGTCTTCGCGACGGCGATCGACAAGCGGACCTGGGAGCAGGGCGTCGCCGCGATCTTCGCGCGGTTCCTCGCGGCCGCCGTGCAGGGCGCGTTCGTCGGCGGCGCGGTGGGCGCCGTCGCCAGCCCGCTGCTCGGCGGGGCGGTGGCCGGCACCGGGAAGCTGCTCGGGCGGGCGCGTCGCCTCCTCGACGGCGCCGGGCTCGGCGGCGTCCCGACGGGCGCCGTCGACGGCCTCGAGCGCGTCGCCGCGCTCGCCGACTCGGGCCGGTACGACGTCGCGCTGCGCCGCCTCGACGAGATCGTCGACCTCAGCGGCGCCGACCGCGACCTCATCACCCAGGAGCTCTACCGCCGCGCCCTGGCCAGCGGCGACGAGGGCGCCGAGGTGTCGCCCGACATGCTTCGCCGCCTCGACGAGGCGCGGCAGGTCACCCGGCAGCTGCAGTCCGAGGCCGGACCTCCCCGCCCGGGCGAGGCCCGGCCGCGCCTCGACGTCGCGCCGGTGGAGGACCTGCTCGCCCGGCTGGAGCGGGACCTCGGCGCCGCGGAGGTCGCCCACGTCCGCAAGATCATCTACGGCGAGATCCGGCTCTCGCCCGAGGAGCTCATCGTCCGCCAGGCCGAGTTCGAGGCCGGGCTGCGCTCGGCCCTCGACGAGCTCCTCACCCCCGCGGAGCGGGCGGCGCTGCCGCCGGTCGAGGTCCGGGTGCTCCCCCCGGAGGCGTTCGAGGGCATGTTCCGCACCCGGCAGGGCCGGGCGCTCACCCTCGTCGAGGGGGACGGCGCCGTCGTCTACGTGCGCAGCGACGCCGGGGTGCGGGCGCACATGCTCCAGGAGGCCGCCCACCTGCGCCAGCTCGCCGACCCGGAGCTCGCCGCCGACGTCCGGCTCCTCGCCGAGCGCAACATCCTCGACTGGGCGAGCAAGTCCGCCGAGGACCGGCTCCACCTGCTCGACGTGCAGCGTCGCCTCGAGATCGACGCCCAGGAGCGGATCCTCGCCGTCCTCGAGCGGGACGCCCCGTACGCCGACGACGTCCTCGCCGCGAGCGAGGAGCTCGACGTCGCCCGCCGCCGGCTCGCGGAGCTGCGCCGCCACGAGGAGCAGGCGCGGGCCATCACCCCGGCCCAGCTCTCCGAGATGAACGCCGGCATCCGTCCCCGCCCCGCGTGGATGGACGAGGAGGCCCGGCTCTTCGGCACCGAGGTCGAGGAGCTCCGCCCGACGGCCACGCTCGAGGAGATGCGCCGCACCGCCACGCGCGTCTTCGACTCCTCGGGGCTGAAGGTCGACGAGCGCTCGTTCCAGCTCGGCACGGGGTGGACCAAGACCACGTACACCACCTCGGGCGTCGACGGGACGGTGGAGGCGGTGGCGCCCGTCCCGACGCCGGGCGGGCGGCCCAGCACCGCCGTCACCGTCCGGCCGACGGGCGGCGGGGAACCGCGGGTGTACCTCGTCGAGTCGGCGACCGCGGACGTCGCCGTCGGAGACCCCGTGCTGCGGGGCGGGCGCCTCGGCAAGGAGACGCAGCAGTACCGGCTCGTCGAGATCCGCAAGCCCGGCGCCGCGGCCCGCACCCGCGAGGAGGTGCTCGACGTCAAGGGCCGGTGGGTGGAGCGCGGCTCGTCGCGGACCACCCGCGGGACGGTCATGGAGGAGGCCGCCGAGCTGCAGGTCGGCGCGCAGCTCGCCCGCTCGGCGGAGCGCTCCGCCGCCGCGGCCCGGCCCGGCAAGACCTCCCTGCGGTCCTGGTTCCGGGTCGACTTCCCGTCCCAGCGGCGCGGCTTCGACCGGGTCTTCGTCGAGATCCGGGGGGAGGGCGCGGACACCGTCGCGGTGATCCGGGTGCTCGAGGTCAAGGACTACCCCAACTCCTACGTCCCGCTGGCGGAGT
>JBDIAU010000160.1:0-5290 GCA_039812565.1 Beutenbergiaceae bacterium | reverse complement strand
GAGGACGGTCGCCCGTGGGCCGACTTCCGCGTGGACGAGGTCGCCCTCGACGTGCCGGTCGACCTCGACGGCGCCGGTCGGTGACGCATCCGGGCGGCACGGTCGGGGGCGCCGGGCACCACGAAGGCGCCTGATCGGTGAGCCCCGGGCGGCGTGTCGCCGGGATCGGGCGGCGCGTCGGGCCCGGTCGTGGTGGTGGGCGCCCCGGCGGCGTGGCGGCAGGTGCGGTCGGAGGAGGCCGGCCGGCGCCCCGGCCCCTGATCCTCGGTGCCTACTCCTCGGTGCGCCGCAGGACCTCGGAGAGCCGGTTGGCCGCGCTGACCACGGCGGCCGCGTGCAGCCGGCCGGGCTGGCGGGTCATCCGCTCGACCGGCCCGGAGACGGAGACGGCGGCCACGACGCGCCCCGACGGCCCGCGCACCGGCGCAGACACGGACGCGACGCCCGGCTCCCGCTCGCCGACGCTCTGCGCCCAGCCGCGCCGACGCACGCCCGAGAGCACGGTGGCGGTGAACTTCGCGCCGTGCAGGCCGCGATGCAGGCGGTCCGGCTCCTCCCACGCGAGCAGGACGTGGGCGGCGGAGCCCGCGGCCATCGTCAGCGCGGCGCCGACGGGGATCGAGTCGCGCAGACCGACGGGTCGTTCGGCGGCGGCGACGCAGATGCGCATGTCACCCTGACGGCGGTACAGCTGGGCGCTCTCGGACGTGTGGTCGCGCAGCGCGGCGAGCACCGGCCCGGCAGCGGCGAGCAGTCGGTCCTCGCCCGCCGCCGCGGCCAGCTCGGCCAGGCGCGGTCCTAGGATGAAGCGGCCCTGGATGTCCCGCGTCACGAGGCGGTGGTGCTCCAGGGCGACGGCGAGTCGGTGTGCCGTCGGGCGGGCGAGGTGCGTCGCGGCGACGAGCTGGGCAAGGGTGGCCGGCCCGGACTCGAGGGCGCTCAGGACCGTGGCAGCCTTGTCGAGAACACCCACTCCGCTAGAGTTGTCCATAAAGCGATATTGCCGTCTCGTGAGGTGAGACGCAACTGTGCGGCGCGCGACGGACGCGCGTCGCTGTCGGGAGGGTAGGCAGCTGATGGCCGGGACGCTGGCTGAGAAGGTCTGGGACGCCCACGTGGTGCGCAAGGGCAGGGGCGGCGCACCCGACCTGCTCTACATCGACCTCCACCTCGTCCACGAGGTGACCAGCCCGCAGGCGTTCGAGGGCCTCCGCCTCGCCGGCCGCCCCGTGCGCCGGCCGGAGCTCACCCTCGCCACCGAGGACCACAACACCCCGACGCTCGACATCGACCGTCCGATCGCCGACCTCACCAGCCGGACCCAGATCGACACGCTCCGCAGCAACACGGCCGAGTTCGGCGTCCGGATCCACTCTCTGGGCGACGCGGACCAGGGCATCGTCCACGTGGTCGGTCCCCAGCTCGGCCTCACCATGCCCGGCCTGACCGTCGTCTGCGGCGACTCGCACACCTCGACGCACGGCGCCTTCGGCGCCCTGGCGTTCGGCATCGGCACGAGCGAGGTGGAGCACGTGCTCGCCACGCAGACGCTGCCGCTCGCCCCGTTCAAGACGATGGCGATCACCGTGGACGGGGCGCTGCCGCCCGGCACCACGGCCAAGGACATCATCCTGGCGATCATCGCCAAGATCGGCACCGGCGGCGGCCAGGGCTACGTGCTCGAGTACCGCGGGGAGGCGATCCGGGCGCTGTCGATGGAGGCCCGGATGACGATCTGCAACATGTCGATCGAGGCCGGCGCGCGCGCGGGGATGATCGCGCCCGACGACACGACGTTCGACTACCTCCAGGGCCGGCCGCACGCGCCCGAGGGTGAGGACTGGGACGCCGCGGTCGCCTACTGGCGCACCCTGCACAGCGACGCCGACGCGACCTTCGACGCCGAGGTGATCCTCGACGCCGGCGACCTCGAGCCGTTCGTCACGTGGGGCACGAACCCCGGGCAGGGCCTGCCGCTCTCCGGCGCCGTCCCGGTGCCGGAGCTCATCGCCGACGAGAACGAGCGGCACGCCGCCGAGCGGGCGATCGAGTACATGGGCCTGACCCCGGGGACGCCGCTGCGGGACATCGCGGTGGACACCGTGTTCATCGGTTCCTGCACCAACGGCCGGATGGAGGACCTCCGCGCCGTCGCCGAGATCATCAAGGGCCGCAAGAAGGCCGACTCCGTGCGCGTGCTCGTCGTGCCCGGCTCGGCGCGGGTCCGGCTGCAGGCCGAGGCCGAGGGTCTCGACCAGGTCTTCCTCGACTTCGGCGCCGAGTGGCGCAACGCCGGCTGCTCCATGTGCCTCGGGATGAACCCGGACCAGCTCACGCCGGGTGAGCGCTCGGCGTCGACGTCGAACCGCAACTTCGAGGGCCGCCAGGGCAAGGGCGGGCGCACGCACCTCGTCTCGCCGCTCGTCGCGGCGGCTACCGCGATCCGTGGCACCCTGTCCTCGCCCGCCGACCTCGAGGCCGACGTCGCGGCCCCGGCCGCCGTCTGAGCGCCGCCGACACCAGGAGGGACACACCGATGGAGAAGTTCACCTCGCACACCGGTGTCGGCGTCCCGCTGCGCCGCAGCAACGTCGACACCGACCAGATCATCCCGGCCGTCTACCTCAAGCGGGTGACGCGGACCGGCTTCGAGGACGCGCTCTTCGCCGCCTGGCGCGGCGACCCGGAGTTCGTCCTCAACCGACCGGCGTACGCCTCGGGCTCGGTGCTCGTGGCCGGCCCGGACTTCGGCACCGGCTCGTCGCGCGAGCACGCGGTGTGGGCGCTCAAGGACTACGGCTTTCGAGCCGTCCTCGCGTCCCGCTTCGCGGACATCTTCCGCGGCAACTCGGGCAAGCAGGGCCTCCTCGCCGCCCAGCTGGCCCAGGAGGACGTCGAGCTCATCTGGAAGGTGCTCGAGCAGCACCCGGGCACCGAGGTGACGGTCGACCTCGAGCACAAGACCGTGACGTGCGACGACGTCGTGGCCCCCTTCGAGATCGACGACTACACGCGCTGGCGCCTGCTCGAGGGCCTGGACGACATCGGCCTCACGCTCCAGCACGAGGCCGAGATCGCCGAGTTCGAGGCCCGGCGCGAGCCGTGGCGCCCGAAGACGCTGCCGGCCAAGCACCTGCCGCCGGTCGAGATCAAGGCAGCCCGGCCCGTGGCCGGGCACCTGCCGACGCCCGTCGAGGCGCCGCTCTCCTGACCTCGGGGTCCGTCGCGACGCGCCCGGCGCCACCACGTAGTGCCGGGCGCGTCGTGCGTCACACGACCTGTGGAGGCCGTGTGACCGAGCGGCAGAGCACTGCCGGAGTCCGGCGGCACGGCGGGAGCCGCGGCCTATCCTGAACGCCGGAGCCGTGCGGCGAGCGACCCGCGGCGAGAGGTGAGTGATGAGCGACCTGCTGTACATCGACGGCGGAAACCCGCTCTCGGGCGAGATCACGGTCCGGGGTGCGAAGAACTTCGTCTCCAAGGCGATGGTGGCGGCCCTCCTCGGCGAGGGCCCCAGCGAGCTCCGCAATGTGCCGCAGATCCGGGACGTGCACGTGGTCTCCAACCTGCTGCAGCTCCACGGGGTCGCCGTGGCGCTCGACGCCGAGGCCGGCGTCCTGCACCTCGACCCCACGAACGTCGAGACGGCGCACGTGGCCGACATCGACGCCCACGCCGGCTCCAGCCGGATCCCGATCCTGTTCTGCGGCCCGCTGCTGCACCGTCTGGGCGAGGCGTTCATCCCGGACCTCGGCGGCTGCCGGATCGGCGACAGGCCGATCAACTACCACCTCGACATCCTGCGCCAGTTCGGCGCCGTCGTGGACAAGCGGGAGCTGGGCATCCGGATCACCGCGCCCTCCGGACTGTGGGGCACGAAGATCGAGCTGCCGTACCCGAGCGTCGGCGCGACCGAGCAGCTCCTGCTGACGGCCGTGCGCGCACAGGGCATCACGGAGCTGCGCAACGCGGCGATCGAGCCGGAGATCATGGACCTGATCGCGGTCCTGCAGAAGATGGGCGCGATCATCTCCGTCGACACCGACCGGGTGATCCGGGTGGAGGGCGTCGCCCGTCTCGGCGGCTACACGCACACCGCGCTGCCGGACCGCATCGAGGCCGCCTCCTGGGCCTCCGCGGCGCTCGCGACGGGCGGCGACGTCCACGTCCGCGGCGCCAAGCAGCCCGACATGATGACGTTCCTCAACGTGTTCCGGAAGGTCGGCGGCGCGTTCGACGTCGACGACGACGGCATCCGCTTCTGGCACCCGGGTGGGGACCTCAGCTCGATCGTCCTGGAGACGGACGTGCACCCTGGGTTCATGACGGACTGGCAGCAGCCGCTCGTCGTCGCGCTCACGCAGGCCAGCGGGCTGTCGATCGTCCACGAGACGGTCTACGAGAACCGCTTCGGCTTCACGGACGCGCTCCTCGGGATGGGCGCGACCATCCAGGTGTACCGGGAGTGCCTCGGCGGTCTGCCGTGCCGCTTCGGCCAGCGCAACTTCTTCCACTCCGCGGTGATCTCCGGCCCGACGCCGCTGCACGCCGCCGACATCGAGGTGCCGGACCTGCGCGGCGGCTTCAGCCACCTCATCGCCGCGCTCGCCGCCAAGGGCACGTCCGCGGTGCGCGGGATCGACCTCATCGACCGGGGCTACGAGGACTTCCAAGGGAAGCTGACGGCGCTCGGCGCCGAGTTCCGCCGGGCCTGACGTGACGGGGCCCGTCCGCCGTCCGGCGGCGGGCCCCGTCGCCTAGGATCGGGCCTCGTGCCGCACGCGCCGACCAACGCCCTCTACGACCGCCTCGCACGCATCCTGCGCGTCCCGATGACCTGGATGACGCGGCGCACGTGGTCGGGCGGCGAGAACCTGCCCGACGGCGCGTTCATCGCCGCCGCCAACCACATGACGAACATCGACCCGCTCGTCACCGCGCACTACCTCTACGACAACGACGTCGCCCCGCGGATCATGGCGAAGTCCTCCCTGTTCACGGTCCCCGTCCTGGGGTGGGCGCTGCGCTCGACGGGCCAGATCCCGGTCTACCGCGGCACGGCTCAGGCGGGTGACGCGCTCGTCGCGGCGCGCGAGGCGCTCGAGAACGGCGAGTGCGTGCTCGTCTTCCCGGAGGGCACCCTCACGCGGGACCCCGACCTGTGGCCGATGGTCGCCAAGACCGGCACGGCCCGCCTGGCCCTGATGACCAAGGCCCCGGTGGTCCCTCTCGCCCAGTGGGGGGCGACCGCCCTCATGGGCCGGTACAAGGCCCTGCTGAAGCCGATCCC
>JBDIAU010000159.1:0-5309 GCA_039812565.1 Beutenbergiaceae bacterium | reverse complement strand
ACGGCATGGCCCTCTTCGACAGGCTCCGCGGGTCGCGCCGCACGCCGCCGCCGTCCCGCGTGGGGATGCGCCGGCCCTCGGCGGTGCCCGGCCCCCCCGACACCTCCCGGGAAGACGCGTTGCGCTCCACGCTCGCGGCCGACCCGAACGACGCCGCGGCGTTCGCCCAGCTCGCCGAGATCGTGCGCCGCCGCGCCCGCGACTCGGCTCCCGCAGACCCGCTGACCGCCCCCCACGCCGCCGACGCCAACCGCGCCGCGAAGCTCGCCGTCTGGTCGCTCGCCGAGGAGCTCGCCGGCAACTCCCGAGCCTGGTACCCCCTGGTCGAGCTCGCCCGCCTCTCGCTCGCGGACGACCACGAGGCCGCGCTGCGGCGGCTCTCCTCCGCCTGCGAGCGGGACCCCTCGGGCAAGGCCGTGGCCGAGGGAGTCCGGATGCTGCGTGAGGCCCACGTCCCCGCCGAGGCGCTCGGCCTCGGCGTCGGGCACTGGTCGCCGCAGCAGCACGTGCCGGAGGCCGGGCGGCACATCGTGCTCGCGGCGCTCGACGCGGGCCGCCCCGCCGAGGCGCGTCGCTACCTCACGGCGCTCGGCTCCGCCCCGCACCAGTACGCGGCCCAGGTCAAGGAGATCCGGGCCCAGCTCGACCCGCTCGTCACCGAGGCGGAAGAGGTCGCGAAGACCGCCTACATGACCGAGACGGGCACCGTGCCCGCCATCGTGGTCGCCCGTCGGGAGGCCACCGAGGCGGCGCCCGCGTCGCCGACCGTCCCCGACCCGTCCACAGGCACGGGGTCGATCCGGATCTGACCCGCCGGGGCACGAGGTCGGACGGCGCGGCCCCCGCCCGGAGCTCGCACGAGGGCCCGGTCACCGAGATGGTGACCGGGCCCTCGTGGTTGCCGGAGGCGTCGGGTCAGGCGTCGCCGCCTGCGTTGCCGGTGGTGCCCGCCGTCACGTCGAGCAGGCGGTAACGCTCGACGGCGCGGCCCGGCACGCTCGGGTCCACCTCGCCCCGCTTCGCCAGCGCCTGGAGCGTGCGCGTGACGAGCGAGTGGGAGTCGATCAGGAAGTGGCGCCGCGCCGCGGCCCGCGTGTCGGAGAAGCCGTAGCCGTCCGCGCCGAGCGTCCAGTAGTCGCCGGGGATCCACGCCCGCACCTGGTCCGGGACCAGGTGGTCGAAGTCCGTGGTGGCGACGAACGGGCCCTCGTGGCCCTGGAGCTTGGCGGTGATGTACGGGACGCGGGCCTCGCCGTCGGGGTCGACGAACGCGGCACGCTCCGCGGCCAGGGCGTCACGCCGGAGCTCGTTCCAGCTCGTCACGCTCCACACCGCGGCCCGGACGCCCCAGTCCTCGGCGAGGATCCGGCGGGCCTCGAGCGCCCACGGCACCGCCACGCCCGAGGACAGGAGCTGCACCCGCGGGCCGTCGCCCTCGACCGGGGCGACCTGGTGGATGCCCCGCAGGATGCCGTCCACGTCGACGTCGGCCGGCTCCGCCGGCTGCACGATCGGCTCGTTGTAGACGGTGATGTAGTACATGACGTTCTGGTCGCGCTGCTCGTCCTCGCCGTACATCCGCTGCAGGCCGTCGCGGATGATGTGCCGCATCTCGTACCCGAAGGCGGGGTCGTACGTGATGACCGAGCTGTTGGTCCCCGCCAGGAGCGGGGAGTGGCCGTCGGCGTGCTGCAGGCCCTCACCCGTGAGGGTGGTCCGGCCGGCGGTCGCGCCGATGATGAAGCCTCGGGTCATCTGGTCGCCCGCGGCCCAGAACTGGTCGCCCGTCCGCTGGAAGCCGAACATCGAGTAGAAGATGTAGAACGGCACCAGGACCTCGCCCTGGGTCGCGTAGCTGGTCCCGACGGACTGGAACGCCGCCGCCGAGCCGGCCTCGTTGATGCCGGTGTGGAGGATCTGGCCGCCCTCGGACTCCTTGTAGCTCAGCATCAGCTCGCGGTCGACGGCGAGGTAGTGCTGGCCGAGCGTGTTGAAGATCTTGGCGCTCGGGAAGATGGAGTCGAGACCGAAGGTCCGGGCCTCGTCCGGGATGATCGGGACGATCCGGCGGCCGAACTCCTTGTCCTTCATGAGCTCCTTGAACAGCCGGACGAGCGCCATCGTCGTGGCGACCTCCTGGTTGCCCGAGCCCTTGGCGAGCACCTCGTAGGGCTTGGGGCCGGGCAGCGTCACCGGCGTGTACCGGCTCCGGCGCTCCGGGACGAAGCCGCCGAGCTGGCGGCGCCGCTCCAGCATGTACTGGATCTCCGGGGCGTCGGCGCCCGGGTGGTAGTACGGCGGGAGGTACGGGTCCTCGTCGATCTGCGCGTCCGTGACCGGGATCTGCAGGGAGTCGCGCAGGAGCTTGAGGTCGTCCGCCTTGAGCTTCTTCATCTGGTGCGTCGCCATCCGGCCGGCGAACGACGGGCCGAGCATGTAGCCCTTGATCGTCTTGGCGAGGATGACGGTCGGCTGGCCGGTGTGCTGCGTCGCCGCGGCGTACGCCGCGTAGACCTTGCGGTAGTCGTGGCCACCCCGCTTGAGCTGCCAGATCTCGTCGTCGGTCATCTTGGAGACGAGCTCCTTGGTGCGCGGGTCGCGCCCGAAGAAGTGCTCACGGATGAAGGCGCCCGACTCCGCGCGGTAGGTCTGGAAGTCGCCGTCGGGCGTGGTGTTCATGAGGTTGACGAGCGCCCGGTCCCGGTCCGCGTTGAGCAGCACGTCCCAGCCGCGGCCCCAGACGACCTTGATGACGTTCCAGCCCGCACCGCGGAAGAACGCCTCGAGCTCCTGGATGATCTTGCCGTTGCCGCGGACGGGGCCGTCGAGGCGCTGCAGGTTGCAGTTGACGACGAAGACGAGGTTGTCGAGACCTTGCTGCGCCGCCAGCTGGAGCATGCCGCGCGACTCGGGCTCGTCCATCTCGCCGTCGCCCAGGAACGCCCAGACCTTCTGGTCCGCCGTGTCCTTGATGCCGCGGTTGGCCGTGTAGCGGTTGACCCACGCCTGGTAGATCGCCGAGGCCGGGCCGAGGCCCATCGAGACCGTCGGGAACTCCCAGAAGTCGGGCATGAGACGCGGGTGCGGGTAGGAGGGCATGCCGCCGCCGGCGTGCGAGCGCTCCTGGCGGAAGCCGTCGAGCTGGTGCTCGCTCAGCCGGCCCTCGAGGAACGCGCGCGAGTAGACGCCGGGCGCGGCGTGACCCTGGAAGTAGACCTGGTCCCCGCCCGAGGGGTGGTCCTTGCCCCGGAAGAAGTGGTTGAAGCCGACCTCGTAGAGCGTCGCCGTCGACGCGTAGGACGAGATGTGGCCGCCGACGCCGATCCCGGTCCGCTGCGCGCGCGTCACCATGACGGCGGCGTTCCAGCGGATGAGGCGGCGGTACTTGCGCTCGACGACCTCGTCGCCCGGGAAGTACGGCTCCTCGTGCACGCCGATGGTGTTGACGTAGGGCGTCGCGATCGACGTCGGGACCGAGACGTTCCGCTCGCGGGCCCGCTTGAGCATGCTCAGGAGGATGTAGCGGGCGCGCGGGCCGCCCTTCTCGTCGATGAGCCCGTCCAACGACTCGAGCCACTCGGCCGTCTCTTCGGCGTCGAAGTCGGGCACCTGGCTGAGCAGACCGTTGATGAGGGGCCCAGACTCGTCTCGTGGTGACACAACACCCTACTTTCATCCGGCGTCGGTGACGCTGCGTCGTCGTTGGCGCGGAGCGCTCGGCACATTCTGGCGTGCCGAGCCGCAGTCCGGTGACCGGGACAGCGTTTCATGTGCCCCGCGCGAGACGCGACACGCGGTCCGACTTGTGGGAGCGGTTGCACGAACCCCTCCTTCTGCGGTGGGCTACGCCGAGGAGCAGTGCAGGGTGGCGACGGCGGACGCCGTCGACCCGAGGACGAGAGAGGACGAGACGTGGGAGCGACCGCCGGACCCGGGAGCCGTGCGACCGGGAAGGACGCCCTCGGGTTCGCCGCAGGCCAGGTGGTCCAGGAGTTCGGCTACGACGACGACGTCGACGTCAGGCTGCGCTCGGCGATCGTCGCCGCGACGGGCAGCGAGCTGGTCGACGAGGACTACGGGGACGTGACCGACGGGGCCATCATGTGGTGGCGCCAGGAGGACGGCGACGTCCTCGACCTCACGGACCTGCTCGTCGACGCGATCTCGGCGCTCGACAACGGCGGCCTCATCTGGGTCCTCACGCCCAAGTCGGGCCGGGCGGGGCACGTCCAGCCGCGCGACGTCGAGGAGGCCGCCCGGACGGCGGGCCTGCACGCGACGAGCGCCGTCACGGCCGCCCCGGACTGGTCGGGCATCCGGCTCGCGGCCCGCGCCCGCGGCTGACGGCTCCCGCCGACGCCTCGAGCCGGGCCCGGGTCCACCGGCGCCCGGCTAGGCTTCCGGCGCCGGGCCCGTAGCTCAGCTGGTTAGAGCGCCGCGCTTACACCGCGGATGCCGGGGGTTCGAGTCCCTCCGGGCCCACCTCCGTCGTCGCCGGACGCCCGACGGCGCCCCGGGGGAGCCCGCGGTGGCTACCCGTCGGACCCGGTCACGGGCCCGACGCGACACGCCGAGCGCCGTCGTGGTGGCGACCACGGACGCCAGTCGAGCGTCCACGGCTCGCTCGCCCCCTCCACACCACGCCACGTCGGCCGCCCGTCCACAGGGGCTGGGCCGTCCGTCCGCCCGCCGTCGGAGCGCGGCTGTCTAGTGGCCGTCGCCGCAGGTCGACGGGGTGCTGGATTCCCTGGTGGCTACCTCGGCACTGTCGAGCCGTCGCGAGGGGTGACCCCTGGGTCGCCGGGGGAGGTGGGCGCTGTGGAGCTGCGGTCCGCGCCGTGCCTGCGCGCCCTGATGGACCAGGAGCACGTGTCGCTCGGCATGCTCGCGGAGGCCGTCGGCGTGCACCGCAGCTTCATCTCGCACCTCGTCAGCGGTCGGTCCCGGGGCTGCCTGCCCGCCCGCGCCCGTCGGATCGCCGAGGTGCTCGACGTGCCCGTCGAGGTGCTGTTCCGTGACCACGGGGACACGTCGTCGCGGCGGCCCGGGGTGCAGCGTCAGCTCGACGCCGCCCTCACCGGACGCCGCTCCACCCTGGCCCGGACGGAGGCCCCGGCGCCGGACCGGCGGGCCTCCGGCCCAGCGGGCGCCCGGTAGCCTGCGGGGGTGCCGTCCCTGCGCCTCCGCGAGGTCGTGAGCCTGCTCGAGCGCCGTTACCCGCCCGCCACCGCGGAGCCGTGGGACGCCGTCGGGCTCGTCCTGGGCGACCCCGAGCAGGAGGTCCGGCGGGTCCTGCTCGCCGTCGACCC
>JBDIAU010000158.1:0-5323 GCA_039812565.1 Beutenbergiaceae bacterium | reverse complement strand
ACCCCGACGCCGCCCTCCACCGCACCCGACGCGCCACAGACCGCCGCTCCGTCACCGACACCCGCCACGCCGGCAGCGGCGAACCGGTCCGCAAGCACGGCCGCGCAGGCCGCGACGCGGGCCTGCGCCCACGCGACCACCCGGGACCACGCCGCGACGACCTCGACGAGCGCGTACTCGTCCTGCGCGCCGAGATCCATGCCGTCGACCAGACCGGCGAGCCGCACCCCGCCCGGCGCCGCTGCGAGCGCCTCGGCGAACGTGGCCGGCGCGACCTGCCCCACGTCACGGTGCCGCAGCTCCGGTGCGTCGTCGGCGACGACCTCGGGCCCGACGTCGTCCTCCCAGGGCCAGTCGCCGTGCTCGGCGATCTCCCGCTCGACGTCCAGACGCCACTGGGCCTCGAGCGAGGCCACGAGCGCGACCTCCTCCGCCGACGGCTGCCAGGCGAGCACGACCCGCGGCTCGGCCGACACCGCACCCGCAGCCCGACCACCCTCGGACCCGGCCTGGACGCCACTCACCCGCACATCATCGAACATGCGTTCGAGCCTACCCCACCCCTCCGACACCGCCGCCACCGTCCACAGGTCACGGCCGGCGTCGCCCTCCCGGGCCCGCCGCGACGCGACCGCCGGTCAGGCCCGCCCGCGCCGCATCGCCACGCCCATCGCGGCGAGCAGCACCACCGCGGCGGCCAGGTTCACGAGCCAGAGCCTGCGGTCGACGGCGGACATCGGCGCGCCGAGCAGTGCGATCCCCCCGAAGAACAGCACGAGGTAGGGCGCGAGCACCGCCGGTCGCCGCGGCGCGCGGAACTCGACCGGTCGCAGGTAGTCCACGACGAGCATGAGCACCACGAACGCGTCGAAGACCGCCGGCCCGACCCACCAGGTGCTGCCCGCACGCACGTAGCCCACCAGCGCCGCCGTGGCCGGCAGCGCGAGGACCGCGACGACGACGCCGAGCGTCCGGTTGACCGCCATGCCGTGCCGTGCCCGCGACGCGAACCCCACGGCCTGCAGCAGGCAGACGGCCGTGCTCACCGCCCACCCGACGAGCACGGCCCAGCCCGGACCCACGGAGCCCACACCACCAGCGTCGAGCCGCGCCGGCATCGCGGCAAGGCCCCGACGGCCCGCCCGACGGCGCCCCTGCCGACGACGGCGCCCCTGCCGACGACGGCGCCCCTGCCGACGACGGCGCCGCCTCGGCTCCCCACCCGACGACTCTGGGCCGTACGTCCGAGGCCGATGTCGGTGCGCGCTCCTAGCGTGACCTCAGGGCCGGACGGCAGCAGCGATCGTCGAGGACGCGAGCCGCACCGCCGCCGCCCACCGACGAACCACGGAGGCCGGACGTGCGCGAGATTGCCGAGAGCGACCGCTTCTCGATCACCGTCAACAACCGCGAGATCGAGGTCTTCGGCGGGCTGACGGTCCTCGAGGCGCTGCTCATGGAGGGGATCGAGATCCCCTCGCTGTGCCACGACATCCGCCTGACCCGCTCGAACGGGAGCTGTGGCCTGTGCGTCGTCGAGGCGGGCACCGCGGACGCGGCCGGCGCCACCCGCGACGTCAAGGCCTGCCTCACGCCCGTCCGCCCCGGCATGACCGTCACGACGCACTCACCGCGCCTGGAGGAGTACCGCAAGGTGCGTCTGCAGCAGCTGCTGTGCGACCACAACGCCGACTGCGTCGCCCCGTGCGTCGAGACGTGCCCCGCCAACATCGACATCCAGACGTACCTCAGCCACGTGGCCGACGGGAACTTCGAGGCCGCGATCCGCGTCATCAAGGACCGCAACCCGTTCCCGTCGGTGTGTGGCCGCGTCTGCCCGCACCCGTGCGAGACGGCATGCCGGCGCAACCTGGTCGACGAGCCGGTGGCCATCAACTACGTCAAGCGATTCGCCGCGGACTGGGACATGGCCCGCGACAAGCCGTGGATCCCGCGCGTGGGCGAGCCGACCGGCAAGCGGGTCGCGATCGTCGGCTCGGGCCCGTCGGGCCTCTCGGCCGCCTTCTACAGCGCGCTCGCCGGCCACAGCGTCACGGTCTTCGAGAAGCAGCCGCAGGCGGGCGGGATGATGCGCTACGGCATCCCCGAGTACCGCCTGCCGAAGCAGACCCTCGACGAGGAGATCGGCATCATCGAGGCCCTCGGCGTGCAGGTCATCACGGGCAAGGCGCTGGGCACGCACCTCAACCTCGAGGACCTCAAGCGCGACTTCGACGCCGTCTACCTGGCCATCGGCTCGTGGAGGGCGACGCCGCTGCGCATCGACGGCGAGAACCTCGACGGCGTGTGGCTGGGCATCCAGTACCTCGAGCAGGTGACCAAGGGCGTCACGGTCCCGCTCGGTCGGACCGTCCTCGTCATCGGCGGCGGCAACACGGCCATCGACTGCGCCCGCACGGCGCTGCGCCTCGGCGCGGAGAAGGTGCAGCTGGTCTACCGCCGCACCCGCGACGAGATGCCGGCGCAGCCGTACGAGGTCCAGGAGGCGCTCCACGAGGGCGTCGAGATGGTGTTCCTCACCTCGCCGGAGAAGATCAGCACGGACGGCACGACCAAGCGGCTGCACTGCCTGAGGATGGAGCTCGGCGAGCCCGACCGCTCCGGCCGTCGCCGCCCGCTCCCCGTGGAGGGGAGCGACTTCGTCATCGAGGCCGACACGATCATCGGCGCGATCGGCCAGAGCACCGACACCGGCTTCCTCTACAACGACCTCCCGGTGCGCCTCAACACATGGGGCGACATCGACGTCGACGGCTACACGATGCAGTCCTCCGAGCAGAAGATCTTCGCCGGCGGCGACTGCGTCACGGGGCCGGCCACCGTCATCCAGGCCGTCGCCGCCGGGCGCCGCGCCGCGATGGCCATCGACGAGTTCGTCACCCGCGGCTACGTGCGCCCGAGCCACGAGGACTACAGCTGCAGCCGCGGCACCCTCGAGGACGTCCCCCAGGCCGAGTACGAGGGCGTGCCCCACCTCGCCCGCGCCGCGATGACCGAGCTGACCCCGGTCGAGCGCGTCCACGGCTTCGCCGAGGTCGAGCTGGGCCTGACGGAGGAGCAGGCGCGCGCCGAGGCCGCCCGCTGCCTGCGGTGCGGCTGCGCCAAGCAGAACGACTGCGCGCTTCGCCGCGAGGCGACGGCGCACCAGGTGCACTTCGCGCCCCCGTTGCACGTGCGCCCGTTCAGCCCGATCGTGCGGGACCACCCGTTCATCGTCCGCGACAACAACAAGTGCATCTCCTGCGGCCGGTGCGTCGCGGCGTGCGCGGAGATCGAGGGCCCGGGCGTCCTCGCGTTCCAGTTCCACCAGGGTCGCCTCACGGTCGGCACGCACAACGACCTCCCGCTCGAGCTCACCGACTGCGTCTCGTGCGGCCAGTGCGTGCGGGCCTGCCCGTGCGGCGCCCTCGACTACGTCCGCGAGCGCGGCGACGTGTTCACGGCGATCAACGACCCGACGAAGGTGGTCGTCGGCTTCGTCGCGCCCGCCGTGCGCAGCGTCATCGCGGCCGAGTACGGCATCCCGTTCGACGAGGCCTCGCCGTTCATCGCCGGCCTCATGCGCAAGATCGGCTTCGACAAGGTCTTCGACTTCGCCTTCGCAGCCGACCTGACGATCATGGAGGAGACCACCGAGTTCCTCGGTCGGGTCGAGCGTGGCGGCGTGATGCCGCAGTTCACGTCCTGCTGCCCGGGCTGGGTCAACCTCGTCGAGCGGCGCTGGCCGGAGATGATCCCGCACCTGTCGAGCTGCAAGTCGCCGCAGCAGATGATGGGTGCCACGGTGAAGAACCACTTCGCCGAGCTGGCGGGGATCAGCCTCGACGAGCTGCACGTCGTCTCGATCGTCCCCTGCCTGGCCAAGAAGTACGAGGCCGCCCGGCCGGAGTTCGCACCCGAGGGGATCCGCGACGTCGACTCCGTCCTCACCACCATCGAGTTCCTCGAGATGGCGACGATGCTGCGCCTCGCGCCCGAGGACATCCAGCCCGCGGAGTTCGACGCCCCCTACGCCCGCGTCAGCGGCGCCGGCGTCCTGTTCGGCGCATCCGGCGGCGTCGCCGAGGCCGCCCTGCGGATGGCGGTCGAGAAGCTGACCGGCGAGCCGCTCGTCGACCGGCTCGACTTCCACGAGGTCCGCGGCTTCGAGGGCGTCAAGGACGCGACCGTGACCGCGGGCGGCACCACCGTGCGGGTGGCCGTCATCTCGGGCCTCAACAACGCCGAGCCCCTGGTCCGGCGGATCATCGCCGGCGAGGACGTCGGCTACGACCTCGTCGAGGTCATGGCGTGCCCCGGCGGCTGCATCTCCGGCGCCGGCCACCCGGTCCCGGAGAAGGTCGGCGAGATGGCGGCCCGCCAGAAGGTCCTCGTGAGCATCGACCAGGTCTCCCGCTACCGGAAGTCCCAGGAGAACCCCGACATCCTCCGCCTGTACGACGACTACTACGGCACGCCGAACTCCGAGACGGCGCACCGCCTCCTCCACACCACCTACGCCCCGTTCCGCAGCTGAGCCGACGCCGGACGACCTCGGCGCCGACCCTCACGCCGACCCCTACCCGAGAGGCCGGACCCATGACCCGCACCGGACCCCGCACCACCAGCGCACCCACCAGCGCCCGGCACCGCGCCGCCCATGCCCGCGGCCGCGCCGCCGTGACCCGCGGCCTTGTCACCCTCGCCGCCGCTGCGCTCCTCGCCGCGTGCGGGAGCACGGCCTCGACGACGCCCACCCCGGAGCCGACGACGGCGCCCCCCACCGAGGCGCCGACCACCGTGCGGATCGCCTCGCTCAAGGGCCCGACGACGATGGGCCTGGTCCACCTCATGAGCGAGGCCGACGCCGGGGCGACCACCCAGGACTACGAGGTGACGATGTACGCCTCGCCCGACGAGGTGGTCCCGAAGGTGGCGCAGGGCCAGGTGGACGTCGCCCTGGTGCCCGCGAACCTCGCGAGCGTGCTCTACCACCGCACCGCGCAGGACCCCGACGCCGCGGTGCAGGTCCTCGCCGCGAACACGCTCGGCATGCTCGAGGTGCTCGAGGCCGGCGACACGGTGGACGACGTCGCGGACCTTGCCGGGCGGACCATCTACAGCACCGGCAAGGGCGCCTCGCCCGAGCTGGTCCTCGAGCACATCCTCAGCGAGAACGACATCGACCCCGAGACGGACGTCACGATCGAGTACCGCAGCGAACCGACCGAGGTGGCGGGCGTCCTCACGACGACGCCGGGCGCCGTCGGCGTCCTCCCGCAGCCGTTCGTCACGGTGCTGCAGGCGCAGCACCCGGAGATCC
>JBDIAU010000157.1:0-5341 GCA_039812565.1 Beutenbergiaceae bacterium | reverse complement strand
AGGGGGTGAGGACCGCGCACAACCGACGGAGGAAGCGATGCGACACCAGGACGAACGGATCAGAGCACGCGCATCGCGGAGGCGCGGACCCCTGCCTGTCCTTCACGCCGCTTCGGGCGTCGTGGCACTAGGCGTCGCGGGGGTGCTGCTCGCCGGGTGCACCGCGAGTCCGGGGTCCGACGGCCCGCTGGTGCTGACGATGCCGGACACCGGTGGGGCGATGGCGTCCTGCCTGCCCCTGACGACGGAGTACCTCGCCGAGATGTCGCCTGCCTTCGCCGGCACGGTCACCGACGTCGGCGCCGACACCGTAACCATGCAGGTCGACCGCTGGTACGCCGGGAGCGGACCCGACGAGGTCGCCCTCGCGATCCCTCCGGGCGCCCACGCCGCGCTCATCGGCGAGATCGACTTCCGCGAGGGCGGGTCGTACCTCATCACGGCCACCGACGGGACGGTCAACCTGTGCGGCTACAGCGGTGAGGCCACCGCGGAGCTGCGGGCGCTCTTCGACGCCGCGTTCTGAGCCGAGGGCGGGAACCCGCCTGATCGGCTGCGACCTACTCGGCCTGCCGAACCGAACCGACGCCGGTGACCGTGCTCGTGACCTCCGGCGAACCCGAGTAGGTGATCGAGCCGGCACCCGTCACGGTGGCGTCGAGAGTGCCGGTGACGCTGACGGACGCGCTGCCGGCCCCGCTCACCAGGACCTCGGCGTCGACGGACGCCAGCTCAGCGCCTCGGTAGCCACCGAGGCCGGAGATCTCCACCCGCTGCCGAGCGGCGGAGCCCCTCAGGCTCACGGACCCGGCGCCGCTGACCGTGACGTTGAGGTCCTTGACGTCGACTCCCGTGACCGTGATGTCACCGGCACCGGCCAGGAGGACCCCCAACGACGGCGCCCGGTCGAGCTTGGCATCGACGTCACCCGCTCCGCTGACCGTGACGCTCTCCACGTTGGGCAGGACGAGCCGGTACTCGATGTTCCCGAGGCCGAGGTTAGGCCCGTCTCGGAGGTCCAGGACGAGCATGCCGTCGGTGACGTCCGAGGTGATGCGGTCCATCAGCCGCTCCCCAGCCGTGATCTCCAACGACGCCGTGGGGCCGATGCTGACGTCGAGCCGCCCGACGCCGGCGAGCGTCACGGCGCTGGCGCCGCTGACGTCCCGCTCCTGGGTGACCGTCGAGCCGGGGTCCAGCGGTGTCGCACACGCGGACAGACCCAAGGCCCCGAGGAGGAGGACGGTGGTGAGGAGAACTCGGCGCACGACGCCTCCTTGCCCCGTTCGGGACGTGACACCTCCATCGTGACAGACGAGGGACGCGACGGACGAGGGACCCGTCGACCATCCCGGCCCACGCCGTGGGGTGAGCTCTCGCCGTCGCAGCGAGGCGGGCGACGGCGCACGGTGACCGCTCCGACTCCCCGGCGCCGCGCACGGCCGCGATCACAGGATGCGGGCCAGGAAGCGTGAGCGTCGGATCAGGAACGAGGCGATCGCGAAGGAGGCGGCGACCCCCGCGACCGCGACGACGACGGCCTTGACCTCCGCGGGGACGGGGACGGGTCGCAGCGCCAGCGCGAGGCCGATGAGCACCGGGCCCTGCAGCAGGAACGCTCCGTACGCACCGCGTGCCGCGGCCGGGCTGACCCACCGCAAGGGTCGGTCGAGATGACGCTGCGCGGCGCCGAGCAGCCACACCGCCCCGAAGATCCCCAGCGCGCTCTCCCCCGCGGCGAACGCGAGGGCGGGCCAGCGCCACCCACCGGTCATGGACTCCAGGCTCACACCACCTGCCAGCGAGACTCCGACGAAGCCGACGGCGCCCGCGGCGGTGACCAGGGTCGCGGTGCGGGCCTGCCGGCGAACCCGGTCGGGAACTGCGGCCAGCCACCCCGCGGGCGCGGCGGCGATGCCGAGGCCGAAGGCCGCCGCGCACGCGGGCCACTCCCACATGTTGAGGTCGACGAACCGGTTGTCGCTCTCGGCCGGGACCACGAGCCGGACGAGGAACGTCGTCACGGCGACCGCGACGACGAGCACGAGCAGGTGACCGGTCCGGATCTCCCGCGCCTCCGCCCGCGGTTCCGCCGAGCAGCGGAGGCCCCGGGCGCCGATCACACCCGCGGCGCCGATCAGACCCGCATACGCCAGGGAGAAGATCAGCAGCACCCCGACGAACCAGAGGACGCCCGTGTCCAGGCTGCCCTCCGCACGCAGGTACTCGCCCAGACCGGGCGCCCCGCCCAGCCACCTGAACAGCGCGTACTCCAGCAGCGGCCACAGCACCAGGGCGAACACCACGAACGGCACCCCGAGGCGCAGCAGGCGGTCACGGACGTAGGCGCCGACGCCCTTGCGTTCGAGCGAGGGCCTCGTCAGCAGTCCCGCAAGCAGGAACAGCAACGGGATCACGAACGCCGCCCCGAACAGCAGGGGCACGACGGCGGCCTCCACCACCGGCGACAACGTCGCCTCCCGCACGTCGGAGTACGACCACGCGTCCGTCGACGCCGCGTACCCGATCACCGCATGCCCGGCGATGATCGCCGCGATCAGGATCGTCTTGAGGTTGTCGGCGAACCGCGCCCGCCCCGAGGTCCGTCCGCCGTCCGCGGACGAGCGATGCCCCGCCTCCGGCCCACGGCCCGCCATCCCGGCCACCACTCCAGGCTCCAACCGAGCGGCGACCACCGGAAGGGCTCCTCGTCCCGCACGCACCCGGCGGGCCGGTGCTCCACGGTGGGCTCTCGGACGCCCGCCCCCGATCGGGCGGGCCACGCCGGACGCCGTACCGGGCAGCTAGGCCCGTCGGTTCTCGGCCGCCTTCTTCACGAAGATGAGCGGCAGCAGGAAGGACGCGAGCATGGTGGCGAGCCAGACGATGAGTCCGGCGAGGAGCCACGTGCCGACGCCGTTGATCACGAGGCCGTCGGTCAGGATGGTGGTCACCACCAGGGCGACGTAGGTCGTGATGAGACCGGTTCCGCTGATCAGCGCCGGCGCGTTCCGCCGTGTGGTCTTGAGGAAGAACGGGGCGAGGACGGCCTGCAGGATCGCGAAGATCACGACGACCCAGAGGAACGACGTCGCGCTCGTGATGGACATGTCGTCCAGGATCGCGTTCGCGGCGAGCAGGCCGATCGCGGCGGCCGAGAGGAAGAGCGCTGCGCTGACCAGGAATCGGATCACGCGCTGACGGTACGCCATGAGCCCCGCGGCTCCGGAGGCCTGCCCGGTCCTTCTCGACGGCGCCCGAGGCACACAGTCGCCACGCCGGGTGCGCCCGGGACGTCACGGGTCGACTTACGGGGTTCTTCCGGACACGCGGACGGCGTCGAGCTGGTCCCGGGTGAGCCCCACCGCGGCACCGAGCTCCCTGATCGCCCGGTCGGCGAGGAACGGGCTCCGGAGCTCGAGCTCGTGGATCTCGTCGAGGCGCCGGCGGAGGTCCTCGACGTCGCGCCGCCCCCAGCCGGGCCCCCGGACGCCGTCGGGGCGGTCGTCGATCTCGACGACGCCCCGCACGGCCGCACGGAGCCACTCGGTGCACCGGCGCCGCGCGTCCGCGACCTCCGGCGGCACCGCGAGGCTCAGCGTGCTCACCCAGGCGGTGGCGTCGGCGCGCGCGGTCGGGACGGTGTGGCCGAGGTCGGAGACCTCGACCCGGACGGGAACCTCGAACCACCCGTCACCTGAGGGGAACTCCAGCTCCAGGACGTTCCACGCGGCGCGCGCCGTCGCGGCGACGGTCCGCTCGACCGGCGCCGAGCTCCCGTCGGCGGTCGGGGTGTGGACCGTGACGCGAGGCGCGAGGACGCCACCCGACAGCGCGTCCTCGAGGCCCAGCGGCCCCGTCCCGACGGGCAGGTCGCCCACCCGCCACCCGAAGCGGGGCTTCCGGAACCCCGTCGACGACGCGGTGAACCGCACGCGGACGCGCTGGGCCACGCGCTGCATCTGGACGCTCGCCGTCGAGCAGGTGACGCCGAGCCCCATCACGTCCACGGTCGGGCCCGGCGTGGTCACGACGTCGTGCGCCGAGATCTCCCGGTCGAGCGTGACGGCTCGGCCGCCGAGCTGGTCGGCCGGTCCGACGACCACCCGCGCCCGGCTCCCGTCCGGGGCGGCCGAGACCAGCCGCACGACGAGCCCGCCGAGGTCGGAGGTCGTGTCGAGGTCGCCGGACGCCGGGACGGGGATCGTCCCGGAGTAGCTCACCTGGTCCCGGCGCCACACGGGCTCGCCGTGCTCGACCGCGAGGAGGTCGAGGACCCGGTGCACCACGACGCCGGGCGCGTCCGACGTGTCCCGCTCAGCCGGACCGCCGACCTGGGGGTGCCGCAGGTCGAGGCCCCGGTCCCACCCGACGGCAGGGCGGAGCTCGAGGCAGACGAACCCGCGGGACTCGCTCCGCGGCCCCAGGGCCACGAGCCAGGGCGAGCCGGGCGCGGCGGCCAGCTCGACGTCGACGAGCCCGGTCGGCCAAGGCCGCACCTCGACGCCGGCCATCGGCAACGGCCACAACGGCAGGGCGTGGCGCCACACCATCGCGCGGGCGGGCAGGGGCGGCATCGCCTTCCACGTCGGTGACTGCGCGGCGTCCGGGCTCCACCCGGCGCCCGGGGTCGACTCCCACGTGACCTCGTCCCGACGCCCGCCGAACGTCATCGCGCTCATCACGCAGTAGGGGTCGCCGTACTCGCCGAACGGGTAGGTCGGGGTGGTGAAGCCGTACGAGTGCGGGAAGCCGAGGACGTGGCCGACCTCGTGGGCCAAGAAGTCGTACGCGCTGTGGCACGACAGGAGGGCCGCGGGGATCGTGCGCCCGCCGAGGCGGACGGAGGTGGCGCCGGCGGGCGCGCGCGTGTCGTGGACCATGAGCACCAGGGCGTCCACCTCCGACGGCAGCCGCAACGCCACGGCGCTGTCGTCGGTGAGGGCCTGGCAGACCTGGGTGCGGTCGGCCGTGACGACCGTCGTGGCGAGCTCGCTGTCCGCGGCGAGGTCGTGCCACGGGAGGACGAAGGCGATGTCCACCCGGATCAGGCCCGTCGTGCCCGCGGCCCAGTAGTCGGCCAGCCCGAGCCCGTCCCGGTCGGGTCCGAAGAGCCGCACGAGATCGGCGTGCTGCCAGCGGGTGAGGTTCCAGCCCGGGCTGGAGTAGGCGACGACGCCGATGCGAACGGTCCTGACCATCGCCGCAGAGTACGCACGACGGCGCGGCGCCCGGACCGCTGCCCCCTCGATCGACGCCCCACGAGCGACACGCCGAGCCGACACGCCGCGTTCTGAGACCGGTCCCATCGTTCTGGCGCCAACACCTCATGCCAGCGCCG
>JBDIAU010000156.1:0-5351 GCA_039812565.1 Beutenbergiaceae bacterium | reverse complement strand
AGCAGCAGATCGAGGCCCGGATCGAGCTCCTCGACCTCGACACGCCGGTGGTGCAGCGCTACGCCGACTGGCTGGGCGGCATCGCCGGCTGCGGGATCGGTCGGTGCGACCTCGGCGTCGCATGGAAGAGCGGCCAGGCCGTCTCCACGCTCGTCGCCAGCGCGCTCGCGTCGACCTTCCAGCTGATCACGGCGTCGATCGTCATCGCGATCGTGCTCGGGGTCTCGATCGGCATCATCAGCGCGCTGCGGCAGTACTCGTCGTTCGACTACCTGATCACGTTCCTCTCGTTCCTGCTCTACTCGCTGCCGTCGTTCTGGGTGGCGGTGCTCCTCAAGCAGTGGGGCGCGATCGGCTTCAACGACTTCCTCGAGAACCCCTACCTCGCCGCGTCCGCGATCGGGCTCATCGCCGCCGTCACCGGGCTGTTCTGGATGCTCGCCGTCGGCGGCAGCAGGCAGCGCCGGCTGCAGGTCTTCGCGGCGGGCTTCCTCGTCACGGCCGCGACGTTCGTGCTCCTGCAGGTCACCGGCTGGTGGAGCACCCCGAGCATCGGTCCCGCGCTCCTCGCGGTCACCGGGCTGGCGATCGCGCTCGGCGTCACGGAGCTCTCCACGGGCGTGCGCAACCGCCGCGCCCTGTACTCCTCGCTGACCGCCGTCGGGCTGGGCCTCGCCCTGTACTACCCGATGCAGTACTTCTTCTTCTACGTGCCGATGACGTGGGGCCTGGCCCTGCTGCTCGGGCTGGTCACGATCGGCGTCGGGGTCGGCATCGGCTACGCCTGGGGCGGGCCGGACCGGGGCCAGTCCGCCCGCACGGCCGCGATCGTCTCGTTCCTCGTCGCGGCGCTCATCTTCATCGACCGGGTGATGCAGGTCTGGCCCGAGTACTACAGCTCGGCCGTCATCAAGGGCCGGCCGATCGCCACGTTCGGCGACCGGACGCCGAACCTCGGCGGCGACTTCTGGGTGCAGACGCTCGACTCCTGGACGCACCTCGTCCTGCCGACGCTGACGCTCGTCCTCATCGCCTTCGCCGGCTACACCCGCTACGCGCGCGGCAGCATGCTCGAGGTGATGAACCAGGACTACATCCGCACGGCCCGGGCGAAGGGGCTCACCGAGCGGACCGTCGTCATGCGGCACGGGTTCCGCAACTCGCTCATCCCGCTCGCCACCATCGTCCCGCTCGACGTCATCACGCTCGTCGGCGGCGCGATCATCACCGAGAACATCTTCGGCCGTCCCGGCATGGGCCAGCTGTTCGTCCGATCGCTCAACAACGCGGAGATCGAGCCGGTGATGGCCTACCTGCTCATCGTCGCGGCTGCGGCGATCCTGGCGAACCTCGTCGCGGACATCATCTACGCCGGCCTCGACCCACGGATCCGGGTGAACGCATGAGCCAGAACACCGAGCCCCCCCGCGGGGCCCCGGAACCTGCGGCCGAGCAGGTCGAGAACGCCATCGAGCTCAAGGAGGTCGCGGGCCTCTCCCAGGGGCAGATCGTCCGCCGTCGGTTCCTGCGCCACCGGGGCGCCATGGCCGCGCTGGTCGTGCTCGGACTCGTCGTGCTGCTCGCCGCCACCTCGATCGGCTGGGGCCCGATCCCCGGCTGGTGGATCTGGAACTACACGAGCCCCCTGCCGGTGGTGAACGGCGGCGAGCCGACGCTCAGCCTGCCCGCGTGGCTGGGCGGCACCGGATTCGCGCTCGGCGAGCACCCGTTCGGCCAGGACGAGATCGGCCGCGACGTCTTCGCCCGCGTCATGAAGGGCACGCAGACGTCGCTGACCGTCATGGTGGTCGTCGGGCTGATCGCGACCGTCGTCGGCATCCTCGTCGGCTCCGCCGCCGGCTTCTTCCGCGGCTGGACCGACAACCTCCTGATGCGGTTCACCGACCTCGTCATCACCATCCCGACGATCGTGATCGGCTCCGTGCTCGGCAAGATGGTCGGAGGCTCCAGCGCCGTCGTGCTCGCCGTCGCCCTCGGCCTCATCTCGTGGACGGGCCTGGCCCGGCTCGTGCGCGGCGACTTCCTCGTCCTGCGCGAGCGCGAGTTCGTCGACGCCGCCCGCGTGGCGGGCGCCGGCAACGCCCGGATCGCGTTCCGGCACATCCTGCCCAACGCGATGGGCGTCATCATCGTCAACACGACGCTCCTGATGAGCGCGGCGATCCTGCTCGAGACGGCGCTGTCCTACCTCGGCTTCGGCATCACGGCGCCGAACGTCTCGCTCGGTCAGCTCATCAGCGAGTACCAGAGCGCGTTCGCCACCCGGCCGTGGCTCTTCTGGTGGCCCGGCTTCTTCATCGTCGCCATCGCGCTGTGCATCAACTTCATCGGCGACGGGCTGCGCGACGCGTTCGACCCGCGCCAGAAGCGGATCCCGTCGCAGCGGGCCATGGACCGCGCGTCCCGCCGGGAGCGCCACGCGTCGACCGAGCCGATCGACGCCGGGGCCGGTGCCTCGTGAGCGCTGACCCCCGACGGCCCGACGCTCGGCCCGACGCGCGCGCGTCAGAGCGTCGCGCCGAGCCAGACCCAGCCCGCCAGGGCGGCGATCCCCACGATCGTGCCGCGGTGCCACGTGATCGTCAGGTGCACCGCGCCGCTGACGGGAGCGGCCAGGTAGCCCGCGTCCGCGAGCTCCGACCAGCGGCGCTCGATCTCCCCGGCCACCGCGTCGGCGTCCACGCCGCCGAGCCCCGGGATGGTGCCGACGCCGCTGTCCTCGGCGCGCGAGGCGGCGCGGGCACCGGCCACGCCCCGGGCGGGCACCGCCCACACCGAGACGGGTCCGTCCGTCGTCATCAGGCGCAGGGCCCACGTGCGCTCGACCTTGGTGAGGCACGGCCACGGCACGTGCGTGGTGCGCAGGACCCCGACCACCGTGAGCCCGCCGTCGGACACCTGGAGCGCGGGGCGCCAGAACATCGCCCACACGATCACGGCGGCGAGCGTCGGCACGCCGCCGGAGTGGAGCAGCCCCGCCGCGCCCTGCAGGCTCGCCGTCGACACGAGGGACAGGGTCGCCACCGCCGCCATCCCGACGGCGAGCACCCGGCCGAACGGCGACCGGAACGTGCGGACCGGACCCACCCCGCCATGCTCGCAGATCCGCCCCGGACCCGCCGCGTCCGGACTCCCCAGGAAGGGTGCTGACCGTGGCCTCCCAGACCCGGCCCGAGCCGGCCGCGCCCCCCGCCGCGGGCGAGCCGATCCTGCAGGTCCGTGACCTCGGCGTCGACTTCTACGTCGAGGGGGAGTGGTTCCCCGCCGCGACCGGCGTCAGCTACGACGTCCACCCCGGCGAGGTCGTGGCGATCGTCGGCGAGTCCGGCTCCGGCAAGACGCAGTCGTCCATGTCGCTGCTCGGCCTCCTGCCGTCCAACGGCCGCGCCCGCGGCAGCGCCCGGCTCGGCGGACGCGAGCTCATCGGGCTCACCCACGGCCAGCTCCGGCACGTCCGCGGCAAGGAGATCGCGGTCATCTTCCAGGAGCCGATGACGGCCCTGAACCCGGTGTACACGGTCGGCTTCCAGATCGTCGAGACGCTCCGCGCGCACCTGCCGATCGGCCCGGCGGCGGCGAAGGAGCGCGCGCTCGAGCTGCTGCGCCTCGTCGAGATCCCGGAGCCCGAGCGGCGCTTCGACTCCTACCCGCACCAGCTCTCGGGCGGCCAGCGCCAGCGCGCGATGATCGCCCAGTCGCTGGCCTGCGACCCCAAGCTCCTCATCGCCGACGAGCCGACGACGGCGCTCGACGTCACCGTCCAGGCCGAGATCCTCGGCCTCATGCGCGACCTGCGCAGCCGGATCTCCTCCGGCATCGTCCTCATCACGCACGACATGGGCGTCGTGGCCGACATGGCCGACACGATCCTCGTGATGAAGGACGGCCGCGTGGTCGAGCGCGGCACGGCCGAGCAGATCTTCCACGCCCCGAGCCACCCCTACACGCGTCAGCTCCTCGACGCCGTGCCGCACCTCGGCGTGTCCGCCGGCCGGGCGGCGGCTGCGGGCGCCGTCGTCGTCGAGCCGGGGCCCGTGGCTGCGGGCGCCGCGCCCGTCGGCCCGCAGCCGGTGCTCGAGGCGAAGGACCTCGTGGTCGAGTACCCGAAGCGGGGCCGTACCCCGGCGTTCCGCGCCGTCGACGGCGTCAGCCTCTCGGTCGGCGCCGGCGAGGTGATCGGGCTCGTCGGGGAGTCGGGCTCCGGCAAGACTACGATCGGGCGCGCCGTCGTCGGCCTCCTGCCCGTGACCGCCGGCCGCCTGTCCGTGGCGGGGCACGACATCACGAGCGCCCGGCCGAAGGACCTCATGCCGCTGCGGCGCCGGATCGGCATCGTGTTCCAGGACCCGGGCTCCTCGCTCAACCCCCGGCTGCCGATCGGGGAGTCGATCGGCGAGCCGCTGTACCTGCACCACAAGGTCCGGGGCGCGGAGCTCGCGCGGCGGGTCGAGTCGCTCCTGGACCAGGTGAAGCTGCCGCGCTCGATGCGCAACCGCTACCCGCACGAGCTCTCGGGGGGCCAGCGCCAGCGTGTCGGGATCGCGCGGGCGCTCAGCCTCGAGCCGCAGCTGCTCGTCGCCGACGAGCCGACCTCCGCCCTCGACGTCTCGGTCCAGGCCACCGTGCTCGAGCTGTTCCAGGAGCTGCAGCGCGAGCACGGCTTCGCGTGCCTGTTCATCAGCCACGACCTCGCCGTCGTCGAGCTCCTCGCGTCCCGGGTGGCGGTGATGCACGACGGCAGGCTGGTCGAGGAGGGGGAGACGGAGCAGATCATCCACTCCCCGCAGCACCCGTACACGCAGCGCCTCATCGCGGCGGTCCCGGTGCCGGACCCCGCCGAGCAGCGCGAGCGGCGCGAGCGCCGGGCGGCGCTCATGGGCCGCGCGACCGGGGAGTCCGACGTCGACGTCTTCGAGCACACGTGGCTCAAGCGGGAGCAGGAGGAGGCCCGCGAGGACATCCTCGAGGACGAGGACCGGCGGATCCCGCCGCAGATCGGCTGACCCCGACCGTCGCGTTCCCGCCGCGCCCTTCTCGCCGACCGTCGCGTTACCGCCGCGCCCTTCTCGCCGACCGTCACGTTGCGTCCGCGACACGCCGACGACGCACCGCACGGCCACGCCGAAAGGTGACGCTCGGCGGAGGGGGCGGGGCGGGAAGGTGACGCTCGGCGGAGGGGGCGGGGCGGGAAGGTGACGCTCGGTGGAGAGGGCGCTCAGGCGGCGCCGGTACGATCGTGCGTCGATCCCTGCGGCGAGATGAGTCCTGCCATGCCCTCTTCGGTCCCGGCGCCCACCACGGTGCGCTCCGACCTGCGCAACGTCGCGATC
>JBDIAU010000155.1:0-5406 GCA_039812565.1 Beutenbergiaceae bacterium | reverse complement strand
AGCGTCGCGCATCGGGCGGGTTCGGCGAGCGCGTCCAGGAGCAGGTCCTCGACGCCGCGGCCGTCCCCACCCGTCGCGGCCGCCGCCCGCAGCGCCCGGCGCAGCGCCCGCAGCGAGACGGCGTCGAGGCGGCCCGGACCCGCGACCGGAGAGAGCAGCAGCTCGACGGCGGTCGTCGCGTCGAGTGCAGCCGCACGGGCCGCCCCCTCGCCGAGCGCCTGCGTGACGGCGACCTCCGCGGCGCGCAGCAGCGGCTGCACGGCCGGGGCGTCGCGCAGGGCGAACTCCCCGGCCTCGACGGCCACCGGGACCCCGGCGGCCGACAACGTCCGGCGCAGGGCCGCGGCCTGGGAGGTGCTGCGCACGACCACGGCCATCCGCGACCACGGCGTGCCGTGATGGACGTGCTCCTCGCGCAGCACCCGAGCGACGAACGCCGACTCCAGCGGCCGGGTCCGCAGGACGGCCACCTCGACGCCCGTGGGCTCGCCGTCCGGCTCGGGCGTCGCCTCGGTCGCCGGCTCCGGCGCCGGCTCCGGCGCCGACGCGTCCCGGTGGCCGGCGCTGCCCGTGGCCGGCAGGCGCCGGGTGAGAGAGCGGGTCAGCGAGCGCAGCTCCCGCCGCTGCCGCCAGGCGGTCGTCAGGACGACCTCCTCGGCGTCGAACCCACCCGGTTCCGTCGGGCCCGACGTGGCGCGCCGCACGAGCGCGGCCGTGCCGCCTCGGAAGCCCTGCACGCCCGCGTCCGCGTCGCCCAGCAGGACGAGCTCGGCGCCGTCGTCGGCGAGAGCCCGCAGGAGCCGCGCCGTCGCCAGGGTGGCGTCCTGGTAGTCGTCGACCACGACGGTGCCGACGCGGGGCGGGGGGACGTCCGGGAGGTCGTCCGACCAGCCCCGCAGGGCCGCCACCGCAGCGTCGAGCACGCGCGCGGAGTCGAGGCGCTCGCCACGGTCCGGGGTCAGCTCGCCGAGGCGGAGCACCTGCTCGTACTCGCGCTGCACCGCGGCGGCGGCCGTCCACTCGGGGCGCCCGCGGAGACGGCCGACCTCGGCCAGCTCGTCGGCCTCGAGGCCGATCTCGGCGGCGCGGTTGAGCAGGTCGCGGAGCTCGGCCCGGAACGCACGCAGTGCGAGCGTGTCCTCGGCGATCTCCCGCGGCCAGCGCGGTGCCCGTCCGACGCCCTCGCGATGCCCGGCGAGCAGCTCGGCGAGCAGGGCGTCCTGCTCAGGCCCGGTGACCAGGGTCGGCGCCGGCTCGCCGAGCTGCGCGGCCCGCGCCCGCAGGATCGAGTGGGCGAACGCCGCCGGCGTCCGCACCCGCAGCCCGCGGACCGTGCGACCGAGCCGGGTGGACAGCTCGTCGCGGATCCGCGCAGCCGCCCGCCGACCGGGCACGAGGAGCACCACCGGCTCGTCGAGCCCGGCGCCGCGGCCGGACGCGAGCAGCCGACGCTCGAAGACGGCCATCGCCGTCGTGGTCTTCCCCGTACCCGGCGCGCCGACCACCAGGACGTGCCCGGCACCGGGGGCGCGCTCGACGGCGGCGCGCTGCACGTCGTCGAGCGGCGGCAGCGGCGCCGGCGCCGGCGCGGGGGCGAGTCGGAGGGCGGGGACGCTCACGACGGCGATCCCATCACGGCCCACCGACACCGAGCCCCGGCCGGGCGCGGCGCGGCGACGATCAGGGGTGCGGCCACCCGTTCGGGACGCACCCGTCGAGGGTGATCGACTGCTGGAGCATCACCGGCGCCACCTGGCCCGCGCCCGGGCACCCCACGTGCTGGTGCCCGAGCAGGTGCCCCACCTCGTGGTTCACGACGTACTGGCGGTAGGCGAGGAGGTCCCCGCCGCTCGCGGCGTTGAAGGCGTCCGAGCCGTGCACCCAGCGCTCCGCGTTGAGCGCCGCGTGGCCGTAGCGCCCGCACGACCACCGAGAGTTCGTCCGCAGGGGCGCGCACAGCCGGTCCACCGTCGCGGGCGAGGCCACGAGCACCCGGATGTCGGCGTCGCCGTCGGTGCGGGCGAACGTCACGCTGCCGTCGGCGCCCCAGCTGCGGGCGTCGTTCAGCGTCGCCATGACGAACGCGGCGAACGCGCCGCCCTCGACGGGCAGCCCCTGCTCGACCTCGACCCGGACCCGCACGACCCGCCCCGAGCCGGGAGCCGGCTCGGAACCCGGGACGACGACGAGCTCGCCGGACAGCGCCGGCGGCACCACCGAGCCCGTCACGCCCGCGACGGCGTCCGCGTCGGGAACGCTCGGCGTCGGGGTGGGGGTCGCCGTCGGGGTAGGAGTCTCCGACGGCGACGCCGCCGGGGTCGCGGTCACGTCGCCGGCCGCAGCGGTGACCTGCGCCGACGCCGCCGCCGGCGCGCCGTCCGCGCGCGGGGCGAGCGTGGTCGCGACGAGCCAGCCGAGGAGGGCCACGCCGACGAGGACGGCTGCGGACACGGCCCAGCGCAGGACGGGGGCGGTCGGCATGCCTCCATGTTCCCACCTACGATGGGCGGCGCCCGGGAGGAGGCGCCCGACCCGCCCGGCTCGAACCGCACGGCAGCCCCGTGCCCGACGACGCTCACAGGAGACACCGTGGAGATCACGATCGGCGTGAAGAACGTGGCGCGCGAGCTCACGCTCGAGTCGGCCCAGACGGCCGACCAGGTGGTCGCGCTCGTCGAGGCGGCCATCGCCAAGGGCGGCGTCCTGGCGCTGACCGACCAGCGCGGACGGCGCGTCGTCGTCCCCGTCGACTCGCTCGGCTACGTCGAGATCGGCCAGGAGGAGCAGCGGCGCGTCGGCTTCGGCGCGCTCTGACGTCCGTGGCGGCGCGACCCGCCGCCACGCCGTCGACGGCGCCCGGTCAGGCCGTGAGCCCCAGGCGGCCCATGCGCCGGGCGTGCCCGCCCGCGAGCTTGTTCAGCACCCGGGTGACCTCCGCGTCGCCGCCGCTGCCCTGCGTGAGCAGCACGACCAGCGTCGGGTGGCGGCGCAGGGCGTTCTGGGCGAGTGAGAGCGCCTCGCCGACCACGCGCCGCCCCCACAGCGCGAGCCGGGCGCCGAGCTGGCCCTCGGCGGCCAGCACCGGACCGAGCACGCCGGCGACGTAGTCCGCGTAGCCGTTGTCCGCGAGCACCTCGTCGACCACGGCCTTCGACTCCTCGTCCAGCTGGGCGCTCACCGCGCGCTGCAGGTCGAGCACGAGGCCGTAGCCGACGTAGGTCTTGATCAGCCGCTCCCACCAGTCGCGGGGCACCGTGCGAGCCTCGAAGTCGCCGAGCACGTCCGCGTAGGAGAGCATCACCGTCTGCAGGTCCCCGCCCAGGCGCACCACGTACTGCTCGATGACGTCGAGGTGCGACAGCTCGCCGGAGGCCATCCGGGCCAGCGTGATCTGGCCGGAGAGGTCGGGCGCGTGCGCGGCGTCCGCCGCGAGGCGCGCGAAGGTGGTGAGCTCGCCCTGCGCGAGCAGGCCCAGGAGGTCGAGGACGGCGGCGCGGTAGGCCGGGTCCGCCACGGTCCAGGCGGGTGCGGACGGCGCGGGCGAGGTGGTCACCCGGCCAGGGTAGAGCGCTCCCGCGCCGGTCGGGGCCCTGTCCGGGGCCGTGGGTAGACTGACCGGGCACACGGTTGCCCGGTCGTCACGACCCAGAGAGCACGCCGTCGCGGCGTCGTCGTCGCGTCGTCGCCCACTGCACGATCGGCTGCCACGAGACGGCGCCTGCGGCCCGTCGCCCCGGTCCTTGAGGCACCTTGCGCGACGAGCGGCCCGACGCCACGACACGGGATCGACGACCACCATGAGCCAGAGCGAGCACCCGTCCGACGCCACCGAGGGCCCCGCGGACACCACGCCCCACGACACCGCGGCCGCACCGGCCGACTCCGACACCGCGGCCGCACCGGCCGACTCCGAGACCGCCGCCACCCCGGCCGACGCCGGGCCGGCCGACGCCGAGCTCGACGCGATCGCCGAGGAGCACCTCGACGTCGAGGCGGACCGGCACGAGCTGCCCCAGACCTTCGCCGACTTCGGCGTGCAGGCCGAGATCGTCCGGGCGCTCGCCGACGTCGGCATCACGCACCCGTTCCCGATCCAGGCGCTGACCCTGCCGGTCGCCCTCGCGGGGCACGACATCATCGGCCAGGCCAAGACCGGCACCGGCAAGACCCTGGGCTTCGGCATCCCGCTCGTCCAACGCGTGGTCGCCCCCGGCGAGCCGGGCTGGGACGACGTGCGCCGCCCCGGCCTCCCGCAGGCGCTCGTCATCGTCCCGACGCGCGAGCTCGCCGTCCAGGTGGCCGGCGACCTCGAGACCGCGGCCCGGCACCGGCCCGTGCGGATCGTCCAGGTCTACGGCGGCCGCGCCTTCGAGCCGCAGGTCGAGGCGCTGCGCCGGGGCGCCGAGGTCGTGGTCGGCACCCCCGGCCGGATGCTCGACCTCATGCGCCAGCGCGCCCTCGACCTGTCCGCCGTGACCTGCGCGGTCCTCGACGAGGCCGACGAGATGCTCGACCTGGGCTTCCTGCCCGACGTCGAGTCCCTCCTCGGCGCGACGGCCGCCTCACGGCACACGATGCTCTTCTCCGCGACCATGCCCGGCGCCGTCGTCGCCCTCGCCCGGCGGTACATGTCCCGGCCCACGCACATCCGGGCGCACGACCCCCACGACGAGGGCGTCACGCTCAAGACGATCCGCCAGCTCGTGTACCGCGCGCACGCGCTCGACAAGATCGAGGTCCTCGCACGGATCCTCCAGGCCGACGGCCGCGGGCTCACCCTCGTCTTCGCCCGGACCAAGCGGACGTCGGCGCGCGTGGCCGAGGACCTCGCGGAGCGCGGCTTCGCCGCCGGCGCGATCCACGGCGACCTCGGCCAGGGGGCCCGCGAGCAGGCGCTGCGCGCGTTCCGCAAGGGCAAGATCGACGTCCTGGTCGCGACCGACGTCGCCGCCCGCGGCATCGACGTCGAGAACATCACGCACGTCGTCAACTACCAGTGCCCCGAGGACGAGAAGACCTACATCCACCGCATCGGCCGCACCGGCCGGGCCGGGAGCACGGGCACCGCGGTGACGTTCGTCGACTGGGACGACGTCCCCCGCTGGCGGCTCATCGACAAGGCCCTCGAGCTCGGCCAGCCCGAGCCCGTCGAGACCTACTCGACGTCGCCCCACCTCTTTGCCGACCTCGGCATCCCAGCGGGGACAACCGGGAAGCTGCCGCGTGCGGCGCGGACCCGGGCGGGGCTCGAGGCCGAGGAGCTCGAGGACCTCGGCGAGACCGGGCGCCGCGGTGGTGGCGGCGCCGGTGCGGGTGCCGGGCGCGGGCGCCCGGGCACCGCCCACGGCGGCCACGGCGGGCGGAGCTCGGGCTCGCGCTCCGAGGGGTCGCGCTCCGGGGGGTCGC
>JBDIAU010000154.1:0-5417 GCA_039812565.1 Beutenbergiaceae bacterium | reverse complement strand
GTCGTCCGCTCGCTCGACGCCGCGCACGCGTGGCAGGCGCACGACGGCGCCGCCCGCGCCGCGGTCCTCGAGGCGGCCGCCGACGCGCTGGAGTCGCGCCGCGACGCTCTGTGGACGGTGATGGCGCACGAGGCGGGCAAGACGCTCGGCGAGGCCGACCCGGAGGTCAGCGAGGCCGTCGACCTCGCCCGGTACTACGCCGAGCGGGCGCGCGCGCTCGAGCGGGTCGACGGTGCCCGGTTCGAGCCCGCCCGGGTCACCGTCGTCACCCCGCCGTGGAACTTCCCGGTGGCCATCCCGATCGGGGGCGCGCTCGCCGCGCTCGCCGCGGGGTCCGCCGTCGTCCTCAAGCCCGCGCCCGCGACGCCGGTGTGCGCCGAGGTCGCCGCCGAGGCCGTCCACGAGGCGCTCGCGGCCGCCGGACTGCCGTCCGCCCTGCTCCAGGTGGTCCGGACCGACGAGGGCGACGTCGGGCGACGGCTCGTCACGCACCCGGACGTCGACGCCGTCGTCCTCACCGGGTCCCTCGAGACGGCGCGGCTGTTCGCCGGGTGGCGGCCGGAGGCCCGGCTGCTCGCCGAGACGTCGGGGAAGAACGCGATCGTCGTGACCCCCGCCGCGGACCTCGACCTGGCGGTCGCCGACGTCGTGCGCTCGGCCTTCGGCCACGCGGGGCAGAAGTGCTCCGCGGCGAGCCTCGTCATCGCCGTCGGCTCGGTGGCGACGTCGCCGCGGTTCCGGCGCCAGCTCGTCGACGCGGTGCGCTCGGTGCGGGTCGGCTGGGCCGAGGACCCGGGCGCCACGATGGGCCCGCTGGTCGAGCCGCCCACGGGCAAGCTGCTGCGCGCGCTGACGACGCTCGAGCCGGGGGAGTCGTGGCTCGTCGAGCCGCGCTGCCTCGACCCGTCCCGGCGGCTGTGGTCCCCCGGCGTGCGCGAGGGCGTCGCGCCCGGCTCGTTCTTCCACGTCACCGAGTGCTTCGGGCCCGTCCTCGGGCTGATGTCCGCGCGCTCGACCGAGGAGGCCGTCGCGCTCCAGAACGCCACGCCGTACGGGCTCACCGGCGGCATCCACAGCCTCGACGACGCGGAGGTCGACGCTTGGCTCGCCGCCGTCGAGGTCGGGAACGCGTACGTCAACCGGGGGATCACGGGCGCCGTCGTGCGGCGGCAGCCGTTCGGCGGCTGGAAGGCGTCCGTGGTCGGGCCCGGCGCGAAGGCGGGCGGGCCCGACTACGTGGCCCAGCTCGGGACGTGGTGGCCCGACGGCGAGCCGGCCCGCCTCGCCGCACCGCCGCCACGCGTCGTCGCGCTGCTCGACGCGCTGCGCCCCGTGCTGGCGGGGCCGGACTCCGACGCCGACGACGCGTGGGTGCGTCGGGCGGCGGGCAGCGACGCCGCGGCGTGGTCGGAGGAGCTGGGGCGCGGGGAGGACCCGGTGGCCCTGTCCGCCGAGTCGAACGTCCTGCGACGGCTGCCGGTTCCGGCGCTCGCCGTCCGGGCCGGGGCCGGCGCCCGGCTCGCCGAGGTGGTGCGGCTGCTCGCGGCGGCCGAGCTGGTGGGCGTGCCCGTGTCCCTCAGCCTCGACCCGGCGGTCGCCGTGGCGCTCCCGGCGGTGCACGACGACGCCGCGCTGGCCGCACGCCGTCGCCTGGTGGCCTGCGGCCTGCGGGTGGAGACGCCGGCTCAGGCCGCGGACCGGGTCCGCCGAGGCGGCGGGCCGCGGCGGCTGCGCCTGGCCGGGACGAGCGACGGGCTGGCGGCGGCCGCCGTCGCCGCCGGCGTCACGGTGCTCGCCGGACCGGTGCTCGCGGCGGGTCGCCGCGAGCTGCTCACCGTGCTGCGCGAGCAGACGGTCAGCCGGACCCGGCACCGGTTCGGGCACCTGCCGCCGGGCTCGGCCCTGCCGCCCGCCTGAGGTGCCGCGCGGGCGTCAGCGGCGGCCGGCGAGCCAGTCGGCGGCCGCCTTGCGCTCGAGCGCCACCACCCGGTGGACGTTGTCCGCGACGGCGCGCTCGATGGTCTTGCCGACGAACGGGACGGACGCCTTGATGTCCCCCGCGATCCGCTCGACGGCGTGGCCGTCGGGGGCGGGGGTCAGGGAGAGCGAGCCGGTCACCCGCACGGGGGCGCCGGTGACGTCGAGGGCGATCGTGCCCCGGCGCGAGCCGTCGGCCGCGGGCGCCTCCCACGCCTCGACCTGGCGGATCTCCAGGCTGGACCCGACGAACGAGCGGTACGCGGCGGGGATGTCCGTCGTCGGGAGCACCCGCCGCGTCGTCACCGTGAACGCGCCGGCGGCGTCCCCGAGGACGTCGGCGGTCCCGGACGTGGCGCCCGAGAGGGCGACCTTGTGCCGGGCGTACTCCGGGTCGGCCAGCATGGCCGCCACCTCCGGGGCCGGGGCGTCGAACTCGATGCTGGCGGTGAACTCCACGACGTCTCCTCGGTGCGGCCGGGCCTCGTCGCCAGCGTAACCCGCGGCACGGACCGGCTCGTGCGTCGCGCACCTAGGCTGGCCCCCGTGCCCACCCTGAGCGAGATGATCGGGTCTCGGCGGACGCTCTCCGCCCAGGACGTCGAGTGGCTCCACCTGCTCGTGGGGGACTGGCAGGTCATCGCCGACCTGTCGTTCTCCGATCTGGTCCTGTGGCTGCCCACCGACGAGGGCGAGTACGTCGCCGTCGCCCACTGCCGCCCGTCGACCGGCGCGACGGTCTACTACGAGGACATCGTGGGGATCACCGCGCCCCCGGGGACGCGGACGTCGCTGCAGAAGGCGATGGCGGACGCGAAGCGCCAGCGCACCCGCGAGCCCTGGTGGAGCGGGCGCTACGCCGTGCGCGAGGAGGCGATCCCCGTCGTGCGGGCCGGGCACGTCCTCGCCGTCCTCGGCCGGCAGACCAACCTCGGGGCGGCGCGCACCCCCGGCCGGCTCGAGCTCACGTACCTCGAGGCGGCCGACGAGCTCTGCGGCATGGTCGCCCGCGGGGAGTTCCCCTCGGCGACGGCGTCGACGGGCCCGCGGCGCGGTGCCCCGCGGGTGGGGGACGGGCTGGTCCGGCTCGACCCGGAGGGTCGCGTCCGGTACGCCAGCCCGAACGCCATCAGCTGCTTCCACCGGTTCGGGGTGATCGGCGACCTCGTCGGGCTCAACCTCGCCGAGGTCATCGCGGGCCAGGTGGACGACATCGACCAGATCGACGAGTCGCTGCCCGTGGTCGCCATCGGCGGCGCGGCCTGGCGCTCGGAGGTCGAGACCCGCGGCGTGAGCCTGTCCCTGCGGGCGGTGCCCCTGATCCACGGGCAGCAGCGCCTCGGGGCGGTGCTGCTGTGCCGGGACGTCTCCGAGCTGCGGCGCCGCGAGCGCGAGCTCATCACGAAGGACGCGACGATCCGCGAGATCCACCACCGCGTGAAGAACAACCTGCAGACGGTCGCGGCGCTGCTGCGCCTGCAGGGGCGCCGCGTCGCGTCGGAGGAGGCGCGGTCCGCGCTCAACGAGGCCATGCGCCGCGTCGCCACGATCGCCCTGGTCCACGAGATGCTCTCGCAGACGATCGAGGAGGTCGTCGACTTCGACGAGGTGTTCGGGCGCAGCCTGCGGCTCGCCGCGGACGTCGCGTCGGCGGGCGCCTCGGTGCGGACCGTCCGGGAGGGGAACTTCGGGCTGGTCCGCGCGGACGACGCGACGGCGCTCGCCCTCGTCCTCACCGAGCTGGTCACGAACGCCGTCGAGCACGGCTTGCGCTCGCAGGGCGGCACGGTCACGATCCAGGCGACGCGGGACGGTCAGGACCTGGTGGCCCGGGTCCTCGACGACGGCGTGGGGATGGCGGCGCCGTCGGCGGAGACCTCGACAGGCCTGGGGATGCAGATCGTCCGCACGCTCGTGCGCGGTGAGCTCAACGGCTCGATCGAGTGGGCGGACGCCCCGGGCGGCGGGACCGCGGTGGTCCTGCACGCCCGGCTCCGTGAGACGCGCGGCGCCTGACCCGGTCCGGCGGTCGGCCCGGGGCCGAGGTCAGGGCGGCGCGGTGACGGTCAGCCGGCGCGGCGGGCCCGGGCCGTCCGGCGCTTGAGCGCGCGGCGCTCGTCCTCGGACAGGCCGCCCCAGACGCCGGCGTCCTGGCCCGACTCGAGGGCCCACTGCAGGCAGGTGTCGATGACCGGGCAGCGCCGGCAGACGGACTTGGCCTCCTCGATCTGCACGAGGGCCGGGCCGGTGTTGCCGATCGGGAAGAAGAGCTCGGGGTCCTCGGTCAGGCACGCAGCACGGTGACGCCAGTCCATCGGGTTTGCTCCTTGCAGGCACGGCCCAGCGCCGGTCAGGCGTTGGAGGCGGAGGGCGGTGAGAGGGGTCTGTAAAACGTCTGAAACAACTGTCACACGCGCGCGGCTCGGCGCACAAGAGATACGCTCCGAGTTTCCCGCGCCGGTGTCGAGGTGTTCGTCACGTCGCGAAACGTCGCCGGTCGACGTCGCCGTACAGTAAACCGCGTGCCAGCCGCCGATGTTCCCCCGCGCCGGCGCCCGCCGATGCTCCTCGTCGCCCTCGTCGTCGCCCTGGTGGAGGTCGTGGCGCTCGCCGCCGCAGCGGGTGCACTCCTGGTCGACGTCGTGGCCGGGAACGCCTCCGAGGTCGCGGGGACGCTCGCAGTCGCCGTGTTCCTCCTCGGGCTGGCGGCCCTGCTGGGCGGTGCGACCCGGGCCCTGGCCCACGGCCGCCGCTGGGGTCGGGGTCCCGTCGTGACGTGGCAGCTGCTCCAGGGGGCGATCGGCGCGACGCAGCTCGCCGGCGCGCCGCTCGTGGGCGGGGCTCTGCTCGGGCTCGCCGTCGTCGCCCTGCTCGGCCTTCTCGCCCCCGCGTCGGTCGCGGCCACGTCCGCGACCGCCGGCGACGACGCACCCGAGGCCTGACCCGGGGCGCTCATCCCGGCCCCGGGACCTGCACCGGGACGGCCCGGCGCGGCTCGACGAGCACCCCACGACCAGGGTGCCGAGGGTGTGCCGGGTCGGCGTGCGGGAGCACCTCCGACGAGGCCAGGTGGGCCGTGCCGCCGTGGAGCGGGGCGAGGACGACGACGGCGCGCGCCTCGCGCAGGCACGCCAGCGGTCCGTGCAACCCGAGGGCGAGCGCGGAGCTGCGGCTGCTGACCAGGACGGGTCCGACCGGCTCCGTCCAGCGCCGCGCCAGCCGCTCCGCCGCCTCGCGCGGCAGGGCGTCGGCGTCGTCGACCACGAGGACCCCGGCCGCGCCCAGCCGGGCGGCGACGGCCGGCGCGGAGCCGGCCGCGGCGCCGTCGACCCAGGTGACGGCGGCACCGGCCGCCGCCGCGCCACGGGCGAGGTGCGCCAGGGTCGTGGTGCGGCCCGACTCGGCCGGCCCGGCGACCACGACGCGTGCGGCCGGTCCCG
>JBDIAU010000153.1:0-5443 GCA_039812565.1 Beutenbergiaceae bacterium | reverse complement strand
CAGAGCCAGTGGTCCTGCAGCGACAGCATGGCGCTCCTTCGCTCCGCGGGGCGGCGACGCGCTGACCTTAGCGGCCCGGTCCGGGCCGGCGCGCGCATCCGGAGAGCGTCTCGTGGGTGCTTCGCGTTGCAGTCAGAGCGTCATGATCGTTGCAGCAAGAGTGGAGTAGGCTTGCTGTGGATTCGGGGAAGTAAGCGCTTGCGGTACGCTGTGTCCCGGTGGTTGCGGGGAGGTGACCACTCACGGGCTGCGGCGGGTCGCTGCCTCGGCCCGCCGCCGCGCGGCCTTGGGAGGGGAGCACGTGGGAGCCACGTCGGTCGAGGCCCGCGCCGTCGGGCTCGTCGCCTGCCCGTTCCCGACCGTCGCCACGACCGCGCTGGCGCTCGCGCTCCACGACGCCGCCGCCGACCGCGGGCTCGACGTCCGCCTCCTTCCCGCGGGTGCGGACGGCCGGGTGCCCGCCGCGCAGCGGCGCGAGGCCGCTCGGTGGCACGGCGTCGTCAGCGTGAGCTGTGCCGGCAGCCCCAAGCCGCCCGCCCTGGGCGAGCGCCGCGTGGTCCTCGACGCCGTACCGAGCCAGTCGGGTTGGCTGCGTACCCGCGTCGCCCACGTGGTCCCCGACGACGACGGCGCCGCCCGGCACCTCGGGCGGGGGATCGCGGCGCAGGCCCACGCCATCGTGGCGGTCGCGGCCGTCGGTGCGGAGGCCGACGTCGCCACCCGGTGGACGAACGGGCTGCGGCCGGCGCTCGGCCGGCTGGGCCACGTGGGGCTCGCCTGGTCGGCGAGCCCGAGCGGCGCGGCCGACCGGCTCCAGAGGATCCTCGCCGCGCCGACCGGGTCGAGGCCCAGCGTCGTCGCTGCGATGAGCGACGAGACGGCGAGCCTCGTGCGCTCGCTCCTGCGCGCCGTCGGCCTCGACGACCGCGTCCGCCTGATCACGCGCACGGCCGACGACGCCGAGGGCGGTGGCTGGGGCGTCCGTCTCCCGGTCCGCGCGATGGCCGAGCGGGCGCTCGACCTGCTCGCCGGCGTCGTGGCGACGGGCGCCGCGCCGCACCTCGTCACGACCGTGCCGTTCGTCCTGGCCGCACCGCCGGCGCGCCGGGACGCGGTGTCCGTGCACTGAGACCACCTTCCTGCGGGGGCGCTCGCGGGGGACGCTGCGCTCAGCCGCGTCCCGCCGGGACGCCCGACCTGACCTGGGGAAGGGGTTGCGATGGCCGGCTCGACGACGCCTGCCGACGCGGGCGCGCGACGCCCCGTCCTGGCGACCACGCTGCGGGCGTTCACGGCGGCGGGCGTCCTGCTCTCGGCGGACATCCACCTGGTCCTGTACGTCGAGGGCTACGACCAGATCGACGTCGTCGGCCCGATGTTCCTGCTCAACGCCGTCGCCGGGTTCGTCATCGGGGTCCTCGTGCTCGCCTGGCGGCACTGGCTGCCGCTGCTCGCGGCCCTCGGGTTCGGCGCGGCCACGCTCGGCGCCTTCTACCTGTCGACGACCGTCGGGTTCTTCGGGGTCGAGGAGACCCTGGGCGGGACCCAGCAGGTGCTGGCCGCGGTGAGCGAGTGGGTCGCCGTCGTCGGGGCCGCGGCCGCGCTCGTCGTGGAGCGTCGTCGCCGCTGATCATCGGCGCGCGTGCTTGCGCGTCACGTCCCGGTTGGCGAGAGTGGGCGACCCGTGGACCCGCCGACGGCGGCGGGCCGCCCGCGTCCCCCGGGGGTGCCAGCGATGTTCGCCCTGACGTACCGCGTGTACGGCGAGCCAGAGGTCCTGCGCGTGGAGCAGGGGCTCCCCGAGCCGCACGCCGGCGCCCGGCAGGTGCGGATCCGGGTGCGGGCGGCGAGCGTCAACGCCTACGACGTCAAGCGCCGCGCCGGCCGGCACTCCGGCGGCCGGCCCCTCACCGAGCCGATCATCCCGGGGATCGACGCCTCCGGCGTCGTCGACGAGGTGGGTGAGGGTGTGAGCGGCGTCGCCGTCGGTGACGAGGTGTTCGGCCTCGGCAGCGCCACGTGCGCCGAGCTCGCGGTGCTCGACGTCGTCGCCGCGAAGCCGCCGAGCCTGTCGTTCGAGGCCGCGGCGGCGCTGCCGGTGGCCGTCGAGACCGCCGCCCGGAGCCTGGACCTCCTGGGCCTGCGCGAGGGCGCGACCGTCGTGATCGACGGGGCCGCCGGCGGCGTCGGCTCCGCGGCCGTCCAGCTCGCCGTCGCCCGCGGGCTGCGGGTGATCGGCACCGCCTCGGAGTCGCGGCACGACTACCTGCGGTCCCTCGGGGCGACACCGACGACGTACGGGCCGGGCCTGCCCGCCCGTGTCGCCGAGCTGGCCCCGGGCGGGGTGCAGGGCGCGCTCGACCTCGCGGGGAAGGGGTCGGTGCCCGAGCTCATCGCGCTGACCGGCGACCCGCAGCGCGTCGTCACGATCGCCGACTTCGGCGCCCGCGACCTCGGCGTCATCGTCACGTCCGGGGGGAGCGGGCGGGCGTCCTACGCGCTCGCCCAGGCGGCGGCGCTGCACGCGGCCGGCCGGTTCGTCGTCACCATCGAGCAGGTGTTCCCCCTGGCGCTCGCGGCGCGGGCGCACCGGGTGAGCGAGGGCGGGCACGTCACCGGCAAGCTCGTCCTCACCGTCCCGTAGCCCCGTCCACCCGGCCGCCGCCGGCCGACGGCGCCCGCCCCGCGTCAAGGACGCGTCAAGATCACGGCCCCGCGCGTCAGAGGGTCGTCAAGGTCGGCGCCGCAGCCCGGGTGCCGGCCGTTCACTGGTGCGGTGACCGCCCTTCGCACCCTGCCGAAGCGCCTGCTCGTCGGCGTGCCGCTGCGCAACGAGCACATGGGCGAGACCCTGCTCCCCAAGCGCATCGCGCTGCCGGTGTTCTGCAGCGACCCGCTCTCGTCCAACGCGTACGCGACCGAGGAGATCCTCCTCATGCTCTCGGTCGGCGGGTTCGCGCTCCTGCACCTCACCCCGGTGGTGGCGGCCGCCGTCGTGCTCCTGCTCGTCGTCGTCGTCGCCTCGTACCGGCAGACGTGCCACGCCTACCCGAACGGGGGCGGCGCGTACGCGGTCAGCCGGGCCAACCTCGGCCAGGGCGCGGCCCTCGTCGCCGCGAGCGCTCTCCTCGTGGACTACGTGCTCACCGTCGCGGTGTCCGTCGCCGCCGGCGTCGCGAACGTGGTCTCGGCGTTCCCGCGGCTCGCGCCGTACGCCGTCGCCCTCTCGCTCGCGCTCATCGGGCTCCTCGCGGTGATGAACCTGCGGGGCATCAAGGAGTCCGGCACGGTGTTCGCGATCCCGACGTACGGCTTCGTCCTGTGCATCTTCGTGATGATCGGCGTCGGGCTCGCGGCGACCGTGGCCGGGCACCCGCCCGTCGCGGAGTCCGCTGCGCTCGGCATCCGGCAGCCGGAGGCGCTCGGCCCGCTCGTCGTCGTCGCCATCGTGCTCCGGGCGTTCGCCTCCGGCTGCACCGCCCTGACCGGCGTGGAGGCCGTGAGCAACGGCGTCCCGAGCTTCCGCCGGCCGAAGAGCGCGAACGCCGCCTCGACGCTGGCGATCATGGGCACCCTGACGATCGGGCTGTTCGTCGGGATCACGGCGCTCGCGATGATCGCCGACGTCCACGTGGCCCACGCCGTCGAGGACCTCGTCGGGGCGCCCGAGGGCTACCAGCAGCGCACCGTCGTCGCCCAGCTCTCCGCGGCGGTCTTCGGCGCCGGCTCGGTGGGCTTCTACCTGGTCCAGGCCTTCACCGCCGCCATCCTCGTCCTCGCCGCGAACACCGCCTTCAACGGGTTCCCGATCCTCGCCTCGATCCTCGGCACGGACGGCTTCCTGCCGCGGCAGCTCTCGCGGCGCGGCGACCGCCTCGTCTTCAGCAACGGCATCGTGATCCTCGCCCTGCTCGCGGGCGCGCTCGTGGTCGCCTTCGACGCGAGCACGAGCCGCCTCATCCAGCTCTACATCCTCGGCGTCTTCGTCTCGTTCACCCTCAGCCAGGCCGGGATGGTCCGGCACTGGACGCGAGCGATCCGGCTCTCGGTCACCGCCTCCGCCCGCCGCACGATGGTCCGCGCGCGGGTGCTCAACGGCGTCGGCGCCGCCGTCACCGCGCTCGTGCTCGTCATCGTGCTCACCACGAAGTTCACGCACGGCGCGTGGATCGTCGTCGTCGCGATGCCGGTCGTCTTCCTCCTCATGCGGGCCGTCCGGCGGCACTACGACCACGTCGACGTCGCCCTGGCGCCGCCGGCGGGCGGCATCGCCCTCCCCAGCCGCGTGCACGGCGTCGTGCTCGTCTCGCGCCTGCACATGCCCACCCTGCGCGCGCTCGCGTTCGCGCGTGCGACACGCCCGTCCACGCTGACCGCCCTCACCGTGCGCGCGAACCCGGACGAGACCGACCGGCTGGTGCACGAGTGGAACGCCCGCGCCGTGCCCGTCCCGCTCACGGTGCTCGACTCCCCGTACCGCGACATCACCCGCCCCGCGCTCGAGTACGTGGCGGGCATCGAGCGGGACAGCCCGCGCGACGTCGTCGTCGTGTTCGTCCCCGAGTACGTCGTGACGCGCTGGTGGCAGCACGCCCTGCACAACCAGAGCGCCCTGCGCCTGAAGACCCGCCTGCTCTTCCAGCCGGGCGTCATGGTGACGAGCGTCCCGTACGTCCTCGGGCCCTCCTCCGAGGTCGAGGAGCTCGCCGCCCTGCGCGACCCCCTGCCTGTGCCACGCTGACAGGCATGACGACGACGCCCGTCGGCCGCGCTCCGGACGTGGTGCTGCCGCGGACCGGGATGCGGCTGCCGGCCTGGCGGCGGTGGGCCGGGATCGGCCTCGCGGCCGTCGGCGCGCCGGTCGGCACGGCCGTCCTGCTCACCGCCCGGGACGAGCTCTCGCTCGGCAGCGTGCTGCTGCTCTACCTGCTCCTCGTCGTCGTCGCGGCAGCCGTCGGCGGGCTGGAGGGTGCGGCGCTCGCCGTCGTGCTCGGCTTCCTGCTGGCCAACTGGTTCTTCGTGCCGCCGTTCCACACGTTCGCCGTGGAGAGCCGGGACGCCCTCGTCGAGCTCGGGGTGTTCGTGGTGGTCGGCGGCATCGTGAGCCTCGTGGTGCACCTCGCCGCCCGGGAGCAGGCGGACGCCGCGCGCAGCCGCTTCGAGTCGCAGCTCCTCGCCCGGCTCTCGGCGGAGCCGGCCGAACGGCTCCGCCTGGTCGACGTGCTCGAGGAGGTGCGGCGGACCTTCGGCATGGACGCCGTCGAGCTGGTCCGTCTGGGGCCGCCGGAGGAGACCCTGGCGATCGTCGGCATCGGCGACGTCCGGCCCGTCGCCCTCGCGGCCGGGGCCGGCGACGGCCTGGAGCTCCGCGCCGCCGGGCCCGCCGTCTTCGCCGAGGACCGCGCCCTGCTCGCCGGGCTCGCGGGGACCGCGGCGCGCGCGT
>JBDIAU010000152.1:0-5472 GCA_039812565.1 Beutenbergiaceae bacterium | reverse complement strand
AGCAGCCGACCCCACCCGCCGGCGTCCACCCACCCCCGTCCACCAACCCGGCCCCGACCGCGGCTTCGGGCCCAGCCTGTAGACCGGCCGACGCCCGACGCAATAAGGTTGCCTTATGACGTTGGTGGCGGAATATCGCGCAGCGCGACGCGAGGAGGACGTGGCGCGGCTGCGGCGTGCGCTGGTCCTTCGCGCGATGGTGGCCTCGGGGATGACTCAGCGCCAGATCGCCGAGGATCTGGGGGTCAGTCAGCCTGCGGTCAGCCAGCAGCTGAAGGCCGCTCGGGACCTCGCAGCTGCGGATCCCCAGGTGTTGGTCGAGGCTGGCGGGCCCGTGCTGAAGGACCTGGCCGCCGCGCGCGGCTACTCCCGTCTCGCCGTGTTCGGCTCGGTCGCGCGCGGACAGGCCAACAGCACGTCCGACGTGGATCTGCTCGTCCGGGCCCCGGCCGGCACCTCGTCGTTCGACTTCGTACGCTTCCAGCAGCTGCTCGCCGACGTGCTCGGCCGGCGGGTCGACCTCGTCGAGTACGGCGGCCTCCAGCCTGGCCTGGACGACGACATCCGCCGTGAAGCCGTGGAGCTGTGATGGGCCGAGCCAAACGCCAAGGAGCCGGATCCTGACGACGGCGTTCCAACTGCTGGCTGCCTGCAGGCTGACTGTTGCGGTCGGGTGCGCCGACGGGGCGTAGGGGTGTCGAACCCTGGTTCCTACGGCAGTAAGCCGAGGCAATTCCTTCGAGCGGGCATCGCATGGATGACAAGTTCGTCGCCGCTGTCCAGGATCACTACCACGCGTCCTCCGGCAACACCCCGTGCTTGAGCGCGCTCGGGTGGACCTTCACGCAGCGAAGCGGGCGAGCGCGGCCCGGATCGCCTCGGATCGACTCATGTCGTTCTTGGCTGCAGCCGCGTCGAGCGCGTCGAGCTCCTCGGCTGTGAGCCGGACCGCCACGACCTGCATCGGTTCAGCACCGCGTCCAGGGCGCCCTCGACCTCGACGCTTGTGCGCGTCGACGTCGTATCCCGCTTCGGCCTCGTCGGCCCACTTCTGGATCTGCTCCTCACTCACCACGCCAATATCGTAAGACGAAAAGATGGTGACATCAACGGGGTGGAGGAAGTTGGAGGAGCGGCCCGCCGGCACACCCAAGGTTCGGCCCCTCCCACAACGTCGCCTGAGAACCAGGACCTGCGCCGGCCCTCTGGGCGTGGTCCACGATGAGGATCGGTGCGGGCACCTGCCGGCCAACCCGAGCCGTCTGCACGTTCGGCGGCATCGCGATCGCCGGCCGCCCGGCGGCAACACGTGGGCACTCGTCGAGGAGATCACCGACACCGCGGTCTACTTCCGAGCCACCGAGGCAGACCCCTCACTCAGCCCACGGTACCGCGCAACTCTCAGGCGCTAGCCTTTCCCTACCAGCGCCCGTAGACAAGGCTCTTCGGATACGCTTCTCTGGCAGGGCGTCGAATGAAAGCCTCTGAGCACCCCGGGGGTCCCTCGTGACTCAGCCACACCGGCGCGCCGGTCGACCCGAGAAGGGTCAGCCGTCCGACACCGCACCCGCCAGTCCGGACCCTGCCACGAGCTGGCCACCGGTCGGCTACGAAGACCGCGACTGGACTTCCACCATCGACGAAGGCCACCTCGACGTGTGGCAACGCATCCGCAGCGCCCGCCCCTACAAGGCTGCCGTCCCGCCGTTCATCGCCGACCTCGACCCCCGGCTACGCCCCGAGGCGCTCACGGCCGCCCTGGACGCCACGAACGAGGTCACTCGCTTCGACGCCGAGATGGCCGGCCTGCCCGTGCCCATGCCCGCTGTCCTGCTGCGTACGGAGTCGGCCTCCTCCTCCCAGATCGAGCACCTCACCTCCAACGCCCGCAACATCGCCCTCGCCGAGCTCGGTGCCCCCGTCAAGGAGAACGCCGCGCTCATTGTGGCCAACGCTCACGCCATGACCACCGCCCTGCACGCCGGAGAGACGGTCACCCCCGAGACCATCCTGGCGATCCACGCCTCCCTGCTCCAGGCCGCCGAGCCCGAGCACGCCGGACGATGGCGGGACCAACAGGTGTGGATCGGGGCCTCACCGATCTCCCCTCACGACGCCGACTTCGTCCCACCGCACGCCGACCGGGTGCCCGAGCTCATCGACGACCTGAGCGCCTTCGGCCAACGCACCGATGTGCCGCCTCTGGTGCACGCCGCCCTGCTGCACGCCCAGTTCGAGACCATCCACCCGTTCGTCGACGGCAACGGGCGCACCGGACGGGTCCTGGTGCACACCATCTTGCGCGGCCGCGGGATCACCCAGCACACGACCGTCCCGGTGTCCGCCGGGCTGCTGCGCGCCACCGACCGGTACTTCGCCGCTCTGGGCGCCTACCGTGCCGGCGACCCGGACCCCATCGTCACCGAGATGTCCGCCGCGGCCCTGGCGGCGGTCGCCAACGGCCGCCAGCTCGCGCGCGACATCCTGACGATCCGCCAGCAGTGGCTGGACCAGATCAAGGCCCGCTCCGACTCCTCCGCCTGGCGGCTCGCCGACCTGCTCTTCGCCCAGCCGGTGATCAACACAGACAGGGCCGTCAGGGACCTGGGCGTCTCGCCACCGGCGGCTCGAGCATCCATCGCTACCCTGGTCGAAGCGGAAGTCCTCAGACCGACGTCTGATGCTCGACGCAACCGCGCCTGGCAGGCGAGCGAGGTCCTGACGGCGATCGACGAGTTCGCCCGCCGGGCCGGGCGGCGCACGGCCGGGCGATGAACTCCTCGACCGAGTCTTCCGGAACGAGCGAGACAAGCCCGAAGCGGACTGAGAGGAGACCCAGGATGATCAACATCGACATCGACGCCGACCTCAACTGGGTCGACGACGAGGACCGGAACGTCGCCAAGGTCAACGACGCAGCGGCCCGCTACAAGGCCGGCGACGTCGCCATCGCGGGGCGTCCAGGCTTCTGGTCCTGGATCCTCATCGACGAGATCGACGAGCCGTGGATCTTCTTCCGGCAGATCGACGCGCGCGAGGCCGCCACCCACGGCGAGCTCGTCATCGCCGCCTCCTGACGCTCACCCCGAAATCACCCCGCGGGCGCACCGGGCGGCCCCTGAGGCACCTCGCGGCCCCGAGTGACCAGCGGAAACGTCCTGATCCGGACGTTCGGGACGAAGAGGTCGTGGGTTCAGATCCCGCCACCCCGACACACATGATGAGAGGCGCCTGACCTGCGGATGCGCGGGGCAGGCGCCTCTCATCGTCAGGGGCTCTCACACTCAGAGGCCCTCAGGCACCGCCGCCCACATCGTGCCCACCCCCGCCGGATCGGCCGCCGTCGGGACAGGTCGCGCCGAGCTGCGACCACCTCTTGACAAAGAATCCTGTCAAGGGTGAGGGTGGCGGCATGCGAGACGTCGAGGTCATCGAGAGCTCGGAGGCAGCCGCCGCCGCGCTCGATCCGGTCCGAGCCCGGCTCCTCCACGAGCTGACAGTCCCCGCCTCGGCCGCCGGGCTCGCCGCCCGGGTCGGCATCACCCGCCAGAAGATCAACTACCACCTCAAGGCCCTCGAGGCGCACGGCCTGGTGGAGCTCGCCGAGGAGCGCCGGCACGGGGGCATCACCGAGCGGGTGCTGCGAGCGTCGGCGACGGCGTACGTCGTGTCGCCCGCCGCCGTCAGCGCATCGGCGGCCGACCCGGACGCCAACGCCGACCACCTGTCGGCGGGCTACCTGGTCGCGCTCGCCGGCCGGCTCGTGCGCGAGGTCGGCGCCCTCGCGCGTCGGGCCGGCGCGGCCGGCAGACGCCTGCCGACGCTGACCATCGACACACAGATCGGCTTCCGGTCGGCCGCCGACCGGGCTGCCTTCGCGGACGACCTGACCGCCGCGGTGCTCGACCTGGCCGCCCGCTACCACCACGACGACGGGCGCCCGCACCGCCTCGTCGTCGCCGCCCACCCCCTGTCCGAGGAGAGCTCATGAGCACCACCCCGAACGTCCCGTACCGCTTGGAGTTCAGCGTCGAGGTCCCGGGCACGCCGGAGCAGGTCTGGCAGGCCATCGCCACCGCCACGGGCATGTCCGCGTGGTTCCTGCCGACCGAGATGGAGGAGCGCGAGGGCGGCTCCCTGCACTTCACGATGGGCCCGGAGATGGGGTCCGACGGCCACGTCACCGACTGGGACCCGCCGCGGCGCATCGTCTACGAAGAGGACTGGGCCGCCCTCATGGGCAAGGACCCGGCCGAGGTCAGCCCGCTCACCTCGGAGTTCCTCGTCGAGGCGCACTCCGGCGGAACCTGCGTCGTGCGCGTCACCAGCAGCGGCTTCGGGACCGGCGCCGCCTGGGAGTCGGAGTTCTGGGACGACCTGGGACCCGGCTGGCTGCCGTACTTCGACAACCTGCGCCTCTACCTGGCGCACTTCCCCGGCCAGGAGGCCGCACACCTGGAGGTCACCGCCACCCTCACCGGCGACGCCGAGGCGCTCTGGACCGCCCTGCACGACGCGCTCGGGCTGGGCCCGGAGGGCTCGACCGTGGAGGTGCGGGGCACCACCGGCACCGTCGAACGCCTCGGCGAGCGGCACGCGCTGGTCCGGCTCACCGCACCGGTGCCGGGCATGCTCACCGCGTTCGCGTTCCCCACGGGCGACGGCGTGACGACGGCGGCCGTGCGGGCGTACCTGTTCTCCCCCGACGCCGAGGACTACGTTCGCCGCGAGGAGCCGGCCTGGCAGGCCTGGCTCGAGGGGCTCGCCCGCCCGGCCTGACCCCCGCGCGGAGCCCGCCGGCCTTCGTCGACGAGCCCACGGCCTCGTGGTCGTCGACGGCTCCCCGCGACGGCCGGACGCGCCCGTCGATCACCTCACCTCGGGACCCAGCCGCATGAGGACCCGGGGGAAGCCCCCGGAGACGGCGGTCGTGTCGGCGACCTTGACGAAGCCGGCGCGCTCGAACAGCGCCCGGGTCCCGACGTAGGCCATCGTCACGTCGACCTTCTGCCCGCGGTTGTCCACGGGGTAGCCCTCGACGGCGGGCGCCTGCTGCGAGCGCGCGTAGGCGACGGCGCCGTCGACGAGGGCCTGGGCGACGCCCCGGCCGCGGTGGCCCGGCCGCACGCGGATGCACCAGAGCGACCAGACGGGCAGGTCGTCGACGTGCGGGATCTTCCGGGAGCGCGCGAAGGGCAGCTCGGACCGCGGCGCGACGGCGGCCCACCCGGCCACCTCGCCGCCCTCGTACGCGAGCACTCCCGGGGCGACCGGGCGGTCGCACAGCGTCCGGACGTAGTCCCCGCGGGCCGGTCCGACGAGCTCGCGGTTCGTCCGCGAGTCGAGGCGGTGGCTCAGGCACCAGCAGACGGACGCCGTCGGGTTCCGGGGACCCAGCACGGTCGCCACGTCGTCGAACCTCGCGGCGGTCGCCGGCACGACATCGATGCCCATCTCTGCAGGCTACCCACG
>JBDIAU010000151.1:0-5484 GCA_039812565.1 Beutenbergiaceae bacterium | reverse complement strand
GGTCGGGTCGTACCGCCGCAGCAGGGCGGCCGCGGCGCCGTCGCCGCCCTCGAGGACGTCCGGGGTGTCGTCGGCGGCGGCGGGCATGGCGACCTCCTCGGGTCGGTCGGGGCGTGGCGCGCGACGGCGGGCCGGCCCCGGCACCCGGAACCCGCGACGCGGGAGTCCGGCTGCGCCGCATCGTCGCCCGACGGCGCGCCCGGTGCAAGGCGTGCGACGCGCCGATGCAAGCGTTTTGACATCCCGTGACCGGCACGCCATTCTCTGCACCCAGACGGTGCGCGCCGCTTGCCCCCTGCGCTGCGCGCACCGTCACCCCAAGCCCCCCGGTCGTCCTCTCCCGGGTTCCACCGCGCCCTCGCGGGCCCGTCGGCGTGCGGCGGGTCGCCTCCGGACGGCCCGGCGTGTCGCGTTAGCGTGGTCAGGTGACTCCTCCCGTCCGATTCGGCCGTCCCGGCGCGAGCCGGTCCGTGCCCCGCGTCGACGACCAGGCCGACGGTCCCGAGGACGTCCCGGACGGGACCCCTCTCCGGCTCCGGACGGTGGAACCCCGGCCCGCGCCGCCCGCCCTGACCGAGCGGGAGCGCCGCGTCGGGGCGGCCGTCGACCGCTGGCGCGCCGACCTCCTCGAGCTCGGCGGCGAGAGCGCCCTCGCCGACATCACGCTCCTCGGCACCGCGGCCGTCGACCTCACGGCCGCGCACCCCTCGGGCATCGCCCAGCTCTTCGCCGGGCGCCCGACCCTGCTGTCCAACCTCATCCGGGAGGGCGCCGCCCTGTCCGCGGCCCGCCGGCGGGCCCGCACGGTCCTCGCCCGCGCGGACGAGCTCGCCCAGCGCTACGGCGTCGCACCCACGTACCTCGCCATCGGCATCGGCACCTGGACCGCGGTCGAGGAGGTCGCCGACGACGCGCCGGCGCCCGTGGCGGAGGCCGCCGCCGACCTCGACGACGACGTCCCCACCCGCGACGCCGCCTCCCGCCCCGACGACGACGCCGCCGCCGACGCCGAGCCTGAGACGCCGGTGGCTCTGCCGGCCGGCACGCCGCTGCCCGGCGCACTGGGCGTGCGCACCGTGGTGCGCACGGTCCGCGCGCCGCTGCTGCTGCGCCCGGTCCGGCTCGCCGCGCGCTCGGAGTCCGAGATCGACGTCGTCCTCGAGCCGTCCGTCGAGGTCAACCCGGTGCTGCTGCGTGCGCTGCGCGCCGTCGACGTCGACATCGACGCGGCGGGGGTGGCCCGGGAGACGATCAGCGAGCACGGCTTCAGCCCGAGCGCCGCGCTGGCCAGGCTGCGGGCTCTCGGCGAGCGCTCGCTCACCGACTTCCAGTTCTCCGACCACCTGGTCCTCGGCCCGTTCGTGCACCCGGGGCAGGTGCTGGCGCAGGACCTCGACGCGCGGCGGGCGCAGCTCGCCGCGCACGACGTCGTCGCAGCCCTCGCCGGGGACCCGCAGGCGCTCGCGGACGTGAGCCGCCCGTTGCCGCCGGTGGTGCTCGGCGACCGGGACCCGGTCACCGAGCGCGGCGTCGGCGACCTCGACCCGAGCCAGCAGCGCGCCGTCGACGCGGTCGCGTCCGGCGCCCACGTCTTCGTCGACGCGCCCCCGGGTGCGGACGCGGCCGGCACGGTGGCCGGCATCCTGGCCGACGCCGCCGCCTCCGGGCGGCACGTCCTCTACGTCCCCGGCACCCGCCGCGCGGGGGACGGGCTGTCCGCGGCGATGCAGGCCGAGGGCCTCGGCGAGCTGCTGCTCGACCTGAGCGGCGACGCCCAGTGGCGCAGCCGCGCCGGCGCCCGTCTGGCCACCGGCTCGCGCGTCTCGCCGCCCCCCGTGGACGACGAGGCGGTCCGCCGGATGCGCGCGGAGCTCGTCGACACCCGGCGGCGCCTCGGCGGCTACATCGAGGCCCTGCACACGCCGCGCAGCCCGTGGGGCGTCTCGGCGCACGACGCGCTGCAGTCGCTCGCCGCCCTCACCTCGGCGCGCGTCAGCCCGCGGACCCGTGTCCGGCTCGCGCCCGCGGCGCTCGCCGCGCTCGACGCCGAGACGCGCGCCGCCTCGACGGCGGAGCTGCGGACCGCTGGGGACCTCGGCGCGTTCTCGGTGCGCCCGGAGGACACCCCGTGGTTCGGCGCCGCGATCCGCACCCCGGAGGCGGCCCGCGAGGCGGCCACGCTGGTCGCGCGGCTGAGCGAGGAGAGCCTGCCGGCGCTGCGCCGCCGGATCACCGACGCGACGGCGCAGACGGGCCTCGAGCGTCCGGTGAGCCTGCGCGCCTGGGGCGAGCAGCTCGAGATGCTCGACGGCGTCCGTGAGGCCCTCGACGTGTTCCAGCCGGTGGTCTTCGAGCGGTCCCCGGCGGACCTGGTCGCGGCGACCGCCACGCGGGCGTGGCGTGCCGAGCGCGGCATCGCGATGCGCTGGGGCGTGCGGCGCCGCCTGAAGCGTCAGGCGCGCGACATGATCCGGCCCGGCCGGGCCATCCCGGACCTCCACGGCGCGCTCGTGCACGTCGAGGAGCAGCGGGAGGTCTGGGCGCGCCACTGCCCGGCCGGCGGCTGGCCCCGGCTGCCCGAGGGCCTCGCGCAGTGCGAGGCCGAGCTGCGCACCGTCGAGGCCGACGTCGCCGCGCTCGAACCCGTCCTGGCCTCGACGGTCCCCGGCGCCGGCCTCGCGGACCTCCCGCTCGCCGACCTCGAGGCGCGCTGCCGCCGGCTCGCGGCCGACGTCGGCGCGCTCGACGAGCTGCCCGCCCGGACCGTCGCCGTCGACCGGCTCGTCGCCCGGGGCCTGGGCGACCTGGTGGTGGACCTCGCCGAGCGGGCCGTGCCCACCGAGCAGGCGGGCCCGGAGCTCGAGCTCGCGTGGTGGAGCTCGGTGCTGGAGGAGATCCTGCGGGCGGACCCGGCGCTGGCCGGGTACGACGGCGCGGCGCTCGGTGCGCTGGCCGACCGCTTCCGCGAGCTCGACGCCGCCCAGGTGGACAGCCTGCCCGGTCCCGTCCGCGTGGCGGTGGCCCAGCACCTGCGTCGCGCGCTCCTCGCGAACCCCGGCGCCCGCGAGATCCTCGCCGAGCTCGCCGCCGAGCGGGTGCGGGACCTGAAGGACGCCGTCGGGCGGCTCGGCCCGCTCGCCGGTGCGCTGCGGCCGTGCTGGTTGGTGGCGCCCATGCAGGTGCCGCAGCTGCTGCCGGCCGAGCAGTCGGTGGACCTCCTGGTGATCGACGCCGCCCAGCACCTGCCCGTGGAGCAGGCCGTCTCGGCCATCGCCCGGGCGCGCCAGGTGGTCGTCGTCGGCGACTCGCGCCGCGCGGCGCTCGACTCCCCGGGCGCCCCGCTCGGCATCGTCGACGCGCTCGCCGAGGTGCTCCCGCACGTGGCGCTGAGCGCCGACCGCGTGGTCCGCGAGCCGGGCCTGATGGCGTTCCTCGGCGAGCACGGGTACGAGGAGGTCGCCCGCGCCGTGCCGACCCCGTCGACGCGCCCGTCCGTGCGGCTGGACCTCGTCGAGGGCTTCGGCCTGCCGCTGCCCGGCTCCGAGCTGGTCGAGAGCGGCCAGTCCGAGGTGGACCACGTGGTGGACCTCGTCATCGACCACGCGCTGAGCCGCCCCGAGGAGAGCCTCGTGGTCCTGACGGTCACGCTGCGCCACGCGGACCGGATCCGCGAGGCCGTCCGCAGCGCCGTCGCCGACAGCCCCGCCGTGCGCGAGCTCTTCGCCGCGGAGCGGCCCGAGCCGTTCGCGGTGCTCGACCTCGACTCCGCGGCGGGCGTCCGCCGCGACGCCGTGATCCTCTCCCTCGGGCTGGGCAAGACGCCGCACGGCCGGGTCATGCACCGCTTCGGCCGGGTGAGCGACCCCGACGGCGCGGGCCTCCTCATCGATGCCATCGACGCCTGCCGCCGGCGCCTCACCGTGGTCTCCTGCTTCGCCCCGGACGAGCTCGACCGGTGGCGCCTGAAGACCCCGGGCCCGATCCTGCTCGGCGACCTGCTCGAGGCGGCCGCGACGGGTGCCGCGCTGCCCTCCTCGATCCCGAGCGAGGGTGAGCCGGACCGGCTGCTGGTCGACCTCGCGGAGCGGCTGTGGCAGCTCGGCCTCACGGTGGTCTCCCGGTACGGGGTCCCGGGCGGTGTGCGCATCCCGCTCGCGATCGGCCATCCCGAGCTGCCGGACGACCTGCTGCTCGCGGTCCTCACCGACGACGTCGAGTACGTCGCCCAGCCGAGCCTGCGGATCCGGGACCGCCACGACGTGCAGCGGCTCGTCGACCGCGGCTGGGCCGTGCACATGGCGTTCTCGACGGCGGTGTTCATGGACCCGCAGGCCGAGGCCGAGCAGATCCTCGCCCGCGTCCTGGCTCTCGTCGAGGCCCGCCGCGGCGGGGCGCCTGCGTCAGCGCCGCTGCCGGCCGGCCACGGGGCGACCGCCGACGACGTCCCGGTGGCCGCCGCCGTCGGGTCCGTCGTCGTCCCGCAGGTGCTCGACGACGACGCCGACGACGACGTCCCGCCCGTGCTCGGCGCCGACGCGCCCGAGGCGGTCGAGGACGTTCCCGCCGGGCCGGTGGACGCCCAGGCCACGGACCTGGAGTCGGCCGACACCCCTCCGGCCGACACTGCTCCGGCCGACACTGCTCCGACGGACACCGCTCCGACGGACACCGCCGAGCCGACCATCGCCCCGGCGACCTCCTGAGCGCCGCGCCCGTCGTGCCGCACGAGTCCGAGGCGCCGCGCCCCTCGCCCCGCAGGCGAGGGCCGCGGCGGGCGGATGCGGGTCCCGCGCGTCCCGGTGCCGCGACCACGCCGGCGACGCCGCCACCCGCGGCGACAGCTCCGGCCGACGCCGACGCCGGCCTCCTGCCGCCGCGGGCGGCGGAGGACACCGGGCAGGCGTGGGGCGACTGGCGCGACGACGGCGACTCGAACGACGAGCGGCTGCTGCGCGACCGTCCGCCCCACTGGGGCTGACGCGTCGCCCCTGGGCCGTCAGCTCTTGTCGGCGAGCAGGTCCCGGATCTCGCGGAGCACGAGGACGTCTTCCGGCGTCGCGACCGGCTCCGGTGCCTCCTCCTTGCGGGTCCGGGCAGCGAGGGCGTTCATCGGCACGACCACGAACGCGTAGACGGCGAACGCGACCAGGACGAAGTTGATGAGCGCGGTCAGCACCATGCCCGGGAGCACCTGCGCGTCGCCGATGGAGATGACCCAGATCTGGTCGAGGTTCGGCTGGCCGAACAGCCCGGCGATGAGCGGGTTGAGGATGCCCTCGACCACCGACGCGACCACGGCTCCGAAGGCGGCGCCGACGACGACGCCGACGGCGAGGTCGACGGCGTTGCCGCGCGCGAGGAACGTCTTGAAGCCGCCGATGAAGCCGCCGCCGGCCTTGGCCGCCGTGGTCGCCGCGCCCTTGATGGTGCTCATCGCTCTCTCCCGAGGATGTCGGTCCGCCGCGCCCCGTGGCGCGGTCAGGG
>JBDIAU010000150.1:0-5559 GCA_039812565.1 Beutenbergiaceae bacterium | reverse complement strand
TCTCGGTGGTGGGTGCGTCCGCCTGTCGGGCACGGGCGCGTGCGGTCCGCCCCGGCCCGCCGAGCCAGGCAGGGGCGACGTAGAGCCAGCGGACCTTCGCGGTCACGCTGTGGAGGCGGACCGACGCCCAGAGGGCGAACGCGGCCAGCGCGAAGACCGTCACCGTCTCGACCGGCCACGGCCACTGCGGGTCCAGCAGGCCGATCAGCGTCGCGATCGGGACGATGACGTACAGGTGGAGCAGGTAGATCGGCAGGGAGCGGACGCCGATCCCGGAGAGGAACCCCGCCGCCCGGGTCCGCGCCACGAGCGTGGCCGCGAGGACGCCGAACGCGACGGCGGAGGCCTGGCCGGCCAGGGCGAGGAACGGCACCGGCCGCAGGCCGAGGAGCAGGAGCGCGCCGATGGTGAGGAACACCCCGAGCGCCGCCCACACCGTCCACGGCCGGGCCCGACCGACGAGGGTCGTGATCTTCTGCGAGTAGACGACGCCGCCCACGTAGAACACCGCGAGCGCACCCACGCGGTTCCAGCCGAGGTTGCCGGTCTGGACGAGCCCGGTGGTGAACGCCGTGGAGACGACGGCGAGGGCGCCGACGGTGACGGCGGGCGGCACCTTGCGCAGCAGCCACGCGACCACGACGTAGATGGCGAGGGCGTAGAGGAACCAGTAGCTGCTGCTCGGCCACAGGAAGACCAGGGCCAGCGTCAGCGGGTGCGAGGCCGGGAGCTCGCCCAGCTCGCCGGCGACGCCCGGCATCGCGAGGTAGTAGAGGGTCCGGATGACCGACCACACGAGGTAGAGGTAGAGGATCGGCCAGAGCCGGCGGTACCACAGCTCGCGGAACGACCACGTCAGCATCCGGGCCCCGAAGAGGCCCGCGATCAGGAAGAACGCCGGCATCGGGAACAGCTCGAAGATCGCCTTCGCGCGGCTCGGGACGCCGTCGACGCCGTTGTGCAGCAGGTACAGCGACGCGTGGTAGAAGACCACCATGATCATCGCGACGCCCTTGGTGACGTCGGCCCACGCCTTGCGCTCCGTACGGGGAGCCGTCGGCGACGGAGTGCTCATGGCTGGCCTCTCGAAGATGAGGGAGGTCGCGTCTGCGCGGGAGGACGGGTCGGCGGGTGCCGGCGCCGTCCGCTCGGGACGGGCTTCTCACGGGGACGGCCCGCCTGCGCCGCTGAGGCGTCGGACGGGCCGCGTCGTCGGGGTCCTGGTCGTGCTGCGTGGTGGTCGGGCTCGGGGGAGTCCTGCTGCGCACCACGGTAGGGGACCTGCCGTGAACGCCGTGTCACAGGTCGGTGACCTGGGGGCGACCGCCCGGCGTCCGTCCGGCGCCCGTGCCCCACGAATTCCCGTGCGGTCTGGGGAGACGCCTCGAAGGGGCCTGAGTTTTCGACCCCGAATTGTGTGAGCCATCTCACATCAACGCTCTCATGAACGTGAATTCGCACGTCGCAGGCCCGTGTGTGGGCCGGGTCACCATTCTTTGCGGCGGGAATTCTCGGGTACCGTGGAAGGGACCGCCGGCGGTGTCACGTCCCCCGGCGCCCGCCGCGGACGGCCCGCCCGCGATCACCGGATCGCCCCGCTCGACCCGACCGACGCCCGACCCGCCCGTCCCCCGACGGGCCCGTCAGCCCGCCGACCCCGCAGCCCCGCCGACCCCGAGAAGGTGCCCATGGCTCCACGGCTGGACGACGCCGCACCGCGGCCTCGCCGGCGCGCCGCGGTCCGGCGCGCACCGTTCGTGGCCGCCGCGACCGCCGTCGTGGCGCTCGTCCTCGCCGGCTGCGGCGGCGCCCGCGTCCCGGTGGTCGAGCGCACCGACGACGGGCGCGTGATCGCCGACGTCCCGTTCACCACGGTCGACGGCGAGACCCTGCTCCTCGACGCCTGCCTGCCGGACGACGACTCCGCCGAGCGCGCCGCCGTCGTCCTGGTCCACGGCGGCGGGTTCGTCGCCGGCGACCGGCGCTCCAGCGGGATGCGAGCGCTCTGCACGCTCGTCGCCTCCCAGGGGGCCGCGGCCTTCTCCGTCGACTACCGGCTCGCGCCCGAGGACGTCTTCCCGTCCCAGGTCGAGGACGTCCAGGCCGCCGTCGCGTGGCTGCGCGAGCCCGAGCAGGTGGACCGGTTCGGCATCGACCCGGCCCGCATCGGCGTCCTCGGCAGCTCCGCCGGCGCCGTGCTCGCCCAGAGCGTCGGCACCGCGGGGGAGGGCCCGCTCGACGCCGGGAGCCGGGTGGCCGCCGTCGTCTCCCTCTCCGGCGTCTCGCTCATGACCGAGGAGGGCCTGAGCCTCGGCACGCCGTCGCCCGAGGCCGCCGAGATGATCCTCACGTACCTCGGTTGCGACACCGCGAGCCTGGCCGCCTGCCCGCAGGCGGAGCCCGCGTCCGCGCTGCTCGACGTCGACCCCAGCGACCCGCCGATGCTGCTGGTCAACGGCAGCGACGAGCTGGTCCCCGTCGAGCAGGCGCAGGCCATGGCCGACGCCTTGACGGCGGCCGGCGTCGGCAACCGGCTGATCGTCGAGGACGGCGGCGCGCACGGCGTCGAGCTCCTCACCGGGCAGACCCGGGCCGCGGTCCTGGACTTCCTCACCACCGAGCTCGCGCCGTGAGGCCGCGCTCACCCCGCCGCCTCGGCGGCCTGCCCCACCTGCCCGCCACCACCGTTGACCGCTGAGACGAGGGACGCCCCGTGGACTTCAAGGACACCCTGAGAGCCGTTCGCCGCAACGGCCGCCTCATCGCCGCCGTCGTCGGCGCGGCGGTGCTCGTCGGCGTGGCATACGCCCTGATCGCGCCCGCGACCTACGCCTCGTCCGTCCGCCTGCTCATCTCGCCGGCCAACGCGACCGCGGCGCCGCAGGAGATCGTCCAGGTGACGACCCTGATCCAGGAGCAGCTGGAGACGTACACCGACCTCGTCACGACGCCGGTGGTCCTCCAGCCCGCCATCGACTCCCTCGGCCTCGACGCGACCGCCGAGGAGCTCGCCGAGGACGTCTCCGCCTCCGCGAACGCCGGCTCGATCATCACGATCGACGTGGTGAGCGGCTCGCCGACGCAGGCGGCGGACACCGCCACCGCCGTCGGCGACAGCTTCTCCTCCCTGCTGGCGTCCCCGGTCGGCTCCGGCGCGTACGGCCCCGCCGTCAAGGCGACCGTGGTCCAGGCCGCGGTGGTCCCCGACTCGCAGGAGTCCCCGAGCCTGCTCGTCGCCCTCGTCGTGGGGCTCGCCGCCGGCCTCGCCGTCGCCTTCCTCGTCGTGGTGCTGCGCGAGATCCTCAACCCGTTCGTGCGCAACGCCGCCGACGTCGCCAAGGTCACCGGCGCGCCGATCCTCGCCCGGATCCCGCGCCTGCGCCGCCTCGGCGAGCGGCGCTCGCCGCTCGTCGTCCTGCGCGAGGGCCCGGCCGCCGACGCGTTCGGCCTCCTGCGCTCCACCGTCGGCGCCCTGACCCCCGAGGGGCCGAGCGTCGTCGTCGTCTCCTCGCCGGAGCGCGAGGAGGGCCGGTCCGTCGTGGCCGCCAACCTCGCCCTGGCGTTCGCGGCCGTCGGACGCCGGACGGTGCTCGTCGACGCCGACCTGCGCGAGCCCGTCCTGTCCCGGTACTTCAACGCCGACCCGGCCGGCGGCCTGGCCGACGTCCTGTCCGGCCGGGTGCCGGCCGACCGCCTCGCGACGGCGGAGGCCGGCTTCGGCCTCACCGTGGTCCCGACGGCGCCCGCGCCCGAGGCCGGCAAGCCCGGCGAGCTGCTCGCCCAGCCCGCCGCGCTCGACGTCGTCCACCGGCTCGCCGCGGACGCCGACGTCGTGATCGTCGACGCCGGGGCGCTCGTCGAGCCGCCGGACGCCGCCGCGCTGGCGCCCGTCGCCACCACGTACCTCGTGGTCGCCCGGGCCGGCCGGACGCGCTCCGCCCAGCTCGAGAAGGCCCTGGCGACCGTGCGCACCGTCGGCGGGAACGCCGTCGGCGTCGTCCTCACGGACGCGCCGACCACCGGCCCCGACGCCGACGCCTGACACGAGCCCTCGACCGGTTCTTGTGACGAGAGGACAGCGATGACGATCGCGAGCGTCGCCGCCGCGGGGCGCCGCCGCGCCCCGGACGGGCTCGGCTGGTACCTCGGCGGCGCCCTCGCGGCCGTCGTCGTCGCGGCGACCGCGCTGCTCACGTCGCCGCTCGTGGTTCCCGTGCTCGTCGCGGGCGCCGTCGCGGTCTACCTCGCGGCGTTCAAGCCGAAGGTGTTCGCGCTGGTCGGTGTGCTCGCCGTCGTCCTCTCGACGCTCGTCCAGGCCGCCCTCGGCTCCATCGCCGGCTACACCGACGAGGCCGTGGTGGTGCTCGCCCTCGTGGCGTTCACCACCCGGCGCCTCGTCACGCGCGGCCGGCTCGTGGCCTTCCCCGGGGCGGCGTTCTTCCTCGTCTTCATCGGGCTGGGCCTGACCTCCTCGTTCGTCAACGCCGTGCCGCTGACGATCACTGCCGAGGCGCTGCTCCTCATCACCAAGGGACTGCTCTTCGCCTTCGCGCTCGCCCAGCTCGAGTGGACGGAGAAGGACCTCGCCGTCCTCGCCCGCGCCGGCGCCGTGGCGATCGTCGTCATGCTCCTCAGCGGCCTGGTCAACCTCGCGGCGCCCGGCCTGTCGGCCGCGGCCACCAACGCCATCCAACGCGCCGGCGTCGGCGGGCTGCCCGCCCTCACCGGCCTGTTCGAGCACCCCGCGGCGTTCGGGCGGTTCTGCGCGATCCTCGCCGTCGGCGCGCTCGTCTACGGCGTCGTGGTCCGCTCCTCCTGGGCGAACGTCGCGCTCGTCACCGCCTCGGTGGGCCTGGCGATGCTGACGTTCCAGGTGAAGTCGCTGGTCGGGATGATCGTGGCGCTCGCCGCCGTCGGGTTCCGGCTCGCCCGCCCGGTGACGCTGTGGGCGGTGCTCGCGCTCGGGCCGCTCGTCGGGCTGCTGCTGTGGCCACCCCTCAGCGGGTTCGTCGGCGCCGACATCCAGCAGTACGTGGTGCAGGACTCCGCGCGGCTCACCCTGACGCTCGGCTCGTTCGACGTCGCCAACCAGCACGCGCCGCTCGGCGCCGGGTTCGGCCGCTACGGCAGCTACCCGGCGAGCGAGCACTACTCGCCGGAGTACGTGTCGCGGCACTTCGAGGGCGTGTTCGGCCTCGGGCGCGACGAGAAGGGCATGTTCCTCAACGACACCCAGTGGCCCGCCCTCATCGGCGAGACCGGCTGGTTCGGCGCGCTCGCGTTCCTGCTCGGCGTCATCGCCGTCTTCGTCCTGCTCCTGCGGCGCACCAGCGCCGACGAGCCGACCCTTGTGCGCTGGATCCGGATCACCGGCGTCGGCTGGCTCACGCTCCTGCTCGTCGAGTCGATCGCCGGGCCCGTGTTCGTGTCCGCGCCGTCGTACCCCTTCGTGTTCGCCGCCGCCGGGATCGTCGCGTCCTTCGCCTCCGCCGCGCGCGAGCGCGAGCGGGAGGCCCGCCGCCCCCTCGTCACGGTCCCGGCCGAGGTCACCACGCCCGA
>JBDIAU010000149.1:0-5592 GCA_039812565.1 Beutenbergiaceae bacterium | reverse complement strand
GAGAGGGCGTGGTCGAGGTCCGGTCGACCGCCGGGGACACGCATCTGGGCGGCGACGACTTCGACCGGCGCATCGTCGACTACCTGGCCGACGACTTCAAGAAGTCCAACGGCATCGACCTCCGTAGCGACTCCCAGGCGCTGCAGCGGCTGTTCGAGGCTGCCGAGAAGGCCAAGGTGGAGCTGTCGGCGGTCACCCAGACCGCCGTCAACCTCCCGTTCGTCACCGCTGACGCCTCCGGGCCCAAGCATCTCAACGTCAACCTGATGAGATCGACGTTCGAGCAGCTCACCGCCGACCTCATCGAGCGCTGCCTGGGCCCGGTCAAGCAGGCCATGGAGGACGCCAAGGTCACTGCCGATGACATCGACGAGGTCATCCTCGTTGGCGGCTCGACCCGGATCCCGGCCGTGCAGGCCTTGGTCCGCCGGCTGACGGGGGGCAAGGACCCCAATATGACCGTCAACCCGGACGAGGTCGTCGCCATCGGCGCGGCCGTCCAGGCGGCGATCATCAAGGGCGATGTCAAGGATGTGCTGCTCCTCGATGTCACGCCCCTGTCGCTGGGGCTCGAGACGATGGGCGGGGTGATGACCAAGGTCATCGAGCGCAACACCACCATCCCGGCTCGGCGGACCGAGATCTTCAGCACCGCGGAGGACAACCAGTCCGCGGTCGACGTCGTCGTCCTCCAGGGCGAGCGGGAGAGGGCGGCCGACAACCGCGTGCTGGCCCGGTTCCGGCTGGAGAAGATCCGTCCCGCCCCCCGCGGGGTGCCCCAGATCGAGGTGACCTTCGACATCGACGCCAACGGCATCTTGCACGTCTCGGCGCGCGACAAGGACACCGGTGCCGAGCAGCAGGTGACCATCAGCGAGACCTCAACGCTCAGCCCGGAGGAGGTCGACCGGATGATCAAGGACGCCGAGACTCACCGCAGCGAGGACGCCGCCCTGCGGGAACGGGTTGACGCTCGCAACGAGCTCGACTCCGTGGCCTATCGGGTGCGCAGGGCCCTCGAAGAGGGCGGCGCAGCGGTGCCCCAGCACGACCGCGCCCGGGCCGAGATGCTGGTCGAGGAGGCCCGGCAGGCCGTCGAGGGCGGCGACGAATCCGTCGACCGCCTCCGCGCTCTGACCGGGGAGCTCCACCAGATGGGCCAGGTGCTGAGCACCGCCACCCGGCCCGGCGGCGGCGGATCTTCGGATGGGTCGGCCAGCGCCTCCGACAGGACGACTGACAGTGATGAGGAAGACGTCATCGACGCCGAGTTCACCGCTCACTGACCATGTCCGACCACGAGGCACCCACGACCCAGACCCCGTCGAACAGGACGGGCAGGGACGAGGCGGCGGCGCACGAAACCCTGGAGCGCGTCGACGACGCCCCCGAGCGCGTCGACCAGGCGCTCCAGATCGCGGAGCTGGAGGATGCGTGGCGGCGTACGGCTGCCGAGCTGGACAACTTTCGCAAGCGTTGCGCGCGTGACGTGGTCCGTGGCCGCGAGCAGGAACGGGCGGCCGTGGCAACCAGCTGGCTACCCGTCCTGGACAACCTGGAGCGGGCGCTCGAGCACGCGTCGTCCGACCCCGACTCCGTGGTCGAGGGTGTCCGTGCCGTGCTGGCGCAGGCGGTCGGCGTCCTGGCCGACCTCGGCTACCCGCGTCGCGACGACGACGGCAGGGCCTTCGACCCGGCCGTGCACGAGGCGGTCGGCACTGTGTCCGGTGAGGGGCTGGTGCCCGGCACCGTGGCGCAGGTCGTGCGTCCCGGCTACGGGCCCGATGACAAGATCCTGCGACCGGCTGCGGTCGTGGTGGCGACCAGGGCGACCTGATGGCCCAGGACTTCTACGAGGTTCTCGGCGTCACCCGGGATGCCGACCCGGCCGACATCCAGCGGGCCTACCGCAGGCTGGCGCGCCAGCACCACCCCGACGTCAACAAGCACTCCGGGGCCGAGGAGCGGTTCAAGGACATCGCCGAGGCCTACGACGTGCTGTCGGATCCCGAGCTGCGTCGCCGCTACGACGCCTTCGGCGAGGACTTCCGACGCGTCCCTCCCGATACGGATCCGGCCGCCTGGCGCCAGGCCCGGACGTACGCCGACGCCGGTGCCGGGGCGCGCGGCCGCTGGTCATCGGGGGCGGGTCCGTCGGGAGGTTTCGGAGGAGGCGACTTCGGCGACGACGTCGACATCGAGGACCTGCTCGGGGGAATCTTCGGCGGCCGGGGGCGAGGCGGTCGGGGCCGGGCCGGCTGGGGACCGGGCCCGGTTCCGGGCGCCGACCACGAGGCCGAGCTGGAGGTGTCGGTCGAAGAGGCCTACCACGGCACCGAGCGGAGTCTGACGATCAGCGGCCCCGACGGCCCGCGCACGGTCGACGTCACCATCCCGGCGGGCGTCGTCGACGGTCAGCGGATCCGGCTGCGCGGCCAGGGCGGGTCGGGCGGCGGTTCGGCGGCAGCCGGCGACCTCTACCTGGTGGTCCGGATCGCCGACCACCCGCGTTACCGGGTCGAGGGTCGCGACGTGCACGCCCTCCTGCCGGTCGCTCCGTGGGAGGCAGCCCTGGGCGCCTCGGTCTCCGTCGACACTCCCGGGGGCGCCGCCACGGTCAAGGTCCCGGCCGGCTCGTCCAGTCACCGCCGGTTGCGGCTCCATGGCCGCGGGCTTCCCGACCGGCGAGGCAAGCCGGGGGACTTCTACGCCGAACTGCAGATCCGCGTGCCGAGCGGCCTCACCGACGACGAGCGGCGGCTCTTCGAGGATCTCGCGAAGGTGTCCGGCTTCGACGCGAGGAGCCGGCGATGACCGCGGTCACGCACTTCGCCCTCGCTCGCCCCTACCGGCTCAGCCTCGACAGCTATGCGCAGGTCACCGGCGTCCATCCGGAGCTGGTCGGCCGCCTGGTTGCCCTCGGACTGCTGGAAGTCACCCGCGACGCGCAGGGGCGCCTGTGGTTCGACCCCTCCCAGGTGAGGGAGATGGCCAGGATCCAGCGGCTGCGGAGCCTGAACCTCGGCTACTCCGCCATTGGGCTCGTCGTCGAGCTGCTCGACCGGATCGCGGAGCTGGAGAAGACCCAACGGCGAATGTCACGACGAGGAGGCGCTCCATGGACATGAACAGGCTGACCCAGAAGTCGCAGGAGGCTCTGCACGACGCCCAGACCAAGGCGCTGCGCTTCGGCCACATCGAGGTGGACGGGGAGCACCTGCTCTTGGCCCTGCTCGACCAGGGGGAGGGCTTGGTCGCGCCATTGCTCGCCCGGGCGGGAGCCGATCCGGACCGGCTCCGCGAGGAACTGGAGGCCGAGCTCGGCCGCCGCCCGCGGGTCAGTGGGCCCGGGGTGACGCCCGGGCAGGTGCACGTCACCCGGCGGCTCTCACGGCTGCTCGACACGGCCGACCGCGAGGCCCGCCGGCTCAAGGACGAGTACGTCTCGGTCGAGCACCTGGTGATCGCCCTGGTGGAGGAGGGCTCGGGTTCGGCGGCCGGGCGGCTTCTGCACTCCCATGGGCTGACCCGCGATACCTTCCTGGCCGCCCTGACCGAGGTGCGCGGCCACCAGCGGGTGACGTCGGCGACCCCCGAGGGAACCTACGAGGCGCTGGACAAGTACGGCCGTGACCTCGTCGCGGCAGCGGCGGCCGGCAAGCTCGAGCCAGTGATCGGCCGGGATTCGGAGATCCGCCGGACCATCCAGATCCTTTCCCGCAAGAGCAAGAACAACCCGGTCCTGATCGGCGAGCCCGGGGTCGGCAAGACCGCGATCGTCGAGGGTCTGGCCCAGCGCATCGCCGACGGCGATGTGCCCGAGGGCCTGCGGAACAAGACCGTCTTCGCCCTGGACATGGGGGCCCTCATCGCCGGAGCGAAGTACCGCGGCGAGTTCGAGGAACGGCTGAAGGCCGTGCTCAACGAGGTGCAGAGCGCCGATGGCCACATCCTGCTGTTCGTCGACGAGCTGCACACCGTCGTCGGCGCCGGCGCCGCCGAGGGTGCGATGGACGCCGGCAACATGCTCAAGCCTCTGCTCGCCCGCGGCGAGCTACACATGATCGGCGCGACCACCCTCGACGAGTACCGCACGCACATCGAAAAGGACGCAGCCCTCGAGCGCCGATTCCAGCCGGTCCTCGTCGACGAGCCCGACGAGGAGGACGCCCTCTCGATCCTGCGTGGGCTCCGCGAGCGGCTTGAGATCTTCCACGGAGTGAAGATCCACGACGGTGCCCTGGTGGCCGCGGTGACCCTGAGCCACCGCTACATCTCCGACCGCTTCCTGCCCGACAAGGCGATCGACCTCGTCGACGAGGCCTGCGCGATGCTGCGCACCGAGATCGACTCGATGCCGACCCAGCTCGACGAGCTCACCAGGCGCGTGACCCGGATGGAGATCGAGGAGGCGGCGCTCTCGCAGGAGCAGGACGCCGCGAGCAAGGCCCGCCTCGAGGAGCTACGCAAGGAACTGGCCGACGCGCGCGCCGAAGCCGATGCCCTGCGCGCGCAGTGGGAGGCCGAACGGTCGGCACTGCGCGAGGTGCAGTCGCTACGCCAGGAGCTGGAACAGGTACGGCTGGAGAGCGAGCGGGCCGAGCGCGAATACGACCTCAACCGGGCGGCGTCCCTGCGCCACGGCAAGCTACCGGAGATCCAACGGCGACTGGAGGCGGCCGAGTCCCGACTCGCGGGAAAGCAGGGCGGCCGTCGGCTGCTGCGCGAGGTCGTGACCGCCGACGAGATCGCGGACATCGTGTCGCGCTGGACCGGCATCCCGGTCACGCGACTCCAGGAAGGGGAGCGCGACAAACTGCTTCGCCTCGACGAGGTGCTCCACGAGCGTGTCATCGGCCAGGACGAAGCAGTCCAGCTGGTCGCCGACGCCGTCGTCCGCGCCCGCTCGGGCATCAAGAACCCCCAGCGGCCCATCGGGTCGTTCATCTTCCTCGGCCCCACCGGCGTCGGCAAGACGGAGCTGGCCAAGACGCTGGCCGCCGCTCTGTTCGACACCGAGGAGAACATGATCCGGATCGACATGAGCGAGTACCAGGAGCGGCACACCGTCAGCCGGTTGGTCGGGGCACCCCCGGGCTACGTCGGGTACGAGGAGGGCGGTCAGCTCACCGAGGCGGTGCGCCGCAAGCCGTACGCGGTGGTCCTGCTCGACGAGATCGAGAAGGCCCATGTCGATGTCTTCAACACCCTGCTGCAGGTGCTCGACGACGGACGGTTGACCGACTCCCACGGCCGCACCGTCAACTTCCGGAACACCGTGCTGATCATGACCTCCAACATCGGCTCGGAATACCTCCTCGAGGGGGTCACCGCGGGCGGCGAGGTGAAGGACGAAGCGCGCTCGACGGTGATGCGCACCTTGCAGTCGCACTTCCGCCCGGAGTTCCTCAACCGCGTCGACGAGATCGTGATGTTCAAGCCGCTGACCCTCGCCGAGATCGAGCGCATCGTCGACCTTCAGCTCGAGGAGCTGCGCGAGCGGCTGGCCGACATGCGGATCACCCTCGAGGTCACGGCCAAGGCCCGCCGCTTCATCGCGGACCAGGGCTTCGACCCGGCGTACGGCGCCCG
>JBDIAU010000148.1:0-5601 GCA_039812565.1 Beutenbergiaceae bacterium | reverse complement strand
TCGAGTGGCCGACGACGGCGCGCGACGGCTCCCCGATCACGCCCCAGCTCTCGCCCAAGGACGCGGCGGCCCCGACGCTCGCCGAGGCCGAGGCGAAGGGCCTGCTCCCCTCGTGGGACGCCGTCCAGGAGTACCTCGGGTCGCTCAAGGGCTGAGCCGAGGTCCGGGACTCAGCGAACGGCGGCGCGAACGCGGGCGGCGAACGCCCGTGAGACAGCGTTCATCTCGGCCTTGGTGAGCTGGGCGCGCACCATCTCCGCCGCCACGCCGGGCGGCAGCTCTCCGGCGATCCGGAAGTCGCTGGGTACGCGGGGTCCGACGACGACTCGTTGGGTGTCGCCGCTCGCCGCGCCCAGCCTGACAGGGTCGAGGCCTTCTTCGGCGAGCACCGTTCGCAGGTCGCGCAGTGGGACCCGCACTCGATCGGTCATGGTCACGCTTGACGAGGTCACCGCATGCTGCGACTCCCGGCGGAGGTCTCTGGCGAGCTGCTCGACGAGCTCGGCGACGCCGCCGCTCTTGACCTCGAGCGACCACACGGGCGTCGCGCAGGCGTCCTTCCCGGACCGGACCAGCCAGATCGACGCGTCGTACAACGCGCCGCTCCCTGGGGCGGCATCCTTGGTGGCCCGTACTCCGAGCGGCACGACGACGACGCGCCACACTGGCCCGAGCGCGCCGGCCAGGAGCCTCGCCCGCTCGAGACCGGACGCCATGAGGTGGAGCACCCAGGGGTGGGCGAGCGCGAGCGCCTCGCCGAGGGCTCCTTGGATCGCGGAGGCCAGGTCCTCGGCCGTGGCGCCGGTATGGCTCTTCGCGAGCCTCACGATCTCGGTCCACACCGGCGAACCTTTCGGTACGAGCGCCCGCACGCGCGCATACGCCGCGCCGAGATCCCCGGTGGCCGCCGCGGCGAGCTCGGTGAACACCTCGTAGACGGCGCTGACCTCCTCGGGCGCGACGCGCGCCACCTCAGAGGCGGCGCGGGGTGCCGCGTCGGGCTGCCGTCGAGCCGACGACGCGGGCCCCACGGGCGCGTTCGAAGGCGCCCGCCGGGCGGCCACGGCACGCTCGACGACGGCAAGGTCGCCGGAGAGCTCCCGCTCGGCGTGGGCGACACCGTCGGCCAACTCTCTCCTGACCTCGGGTGCGAGCGCCGCGACCCCCGCGTCCCAGCGCCGCTGGAGCTCTCGGAGCTCGGGTAGCGCGAGGTCAGCGGCGTACGGGTTCACTGCGCGAACTGCACGGCCCACCGTGCGACGCCACTGCTTCCACAGCCCGTCGAGCTGACCGCTGAGCCGAAGCAGTCGGAGGAGGTCGTCGGCTGCCGAGCGCACTGTGGCGAGGCTGGCCTCGCTCCCGGCCGACTTCCAGATCAGCATCGGTGCAGACATGTCGACGAGCTCTGGGGCCTCGTCGACCACCGCCTTGACACGGCCCAGGGCGGCGCTGAGGAAGCGTTCGTCAGCCTGGGCGACCTTCTGCACGGCCCTGGCGAGCCTCATACGAACGCCAGCAGCGAGCCGACGAGCGCGCCGACGACCTCCATCCCGACGCGCGCCGCATCAGGCTCGCAGGCGCCGAGCGCCAGCCGAGGGTCGAGGTCCGTCCACCAGTCGGCGGACGCGTCGGAGTACTGCGCGTAGACGTCCGCGACCTGCCAGCTCGAGAGACCGGCGTCGAACGCGAGCCCGACGGGCGGGCATACGACGTGGAGCGCCATCGTGAACGCCGTGAGCGCGACGTGGCGCACGAGCGCGACCCGCGCCTCGTTCGCCAAGCCGGCTTCGATGCCTTCCCAGAGCGCGTCAAGCAGCGCGCCGTCGTGCGCGTGGGGGCCTGGGTCCTGGACGTCGGCCTGCGAGGTGACCATCGGGACGAGCTTGCGCAGTCGCCAGACCGACGCGTCCCAGGCCTCGACGACAACACTCTCCGGCCGACGGTGAGCTGCTGCGTCGCGCGCGTCGAGCCGGGCGAGCGGCGTCGTGAGCCTCCCCCGAGCAGTGTCGATCGCCTGCTGGGACGAGCGGAGGATCGCGTAGACCCGCTGCCTCAGCGCCACGGCGTGCGGCGGGGGCACGATCAGCTCGCCGTTCGTGAACCGAGGGATCACCCGGCCTTCCTGGGTCGACGACTCACGGAGTCGAGCGGCAGCGAGCGCTCCCTCGGCGGCGCACCTCGCCAGGGCCGCCTTCTCGATCCGCTCCTCCGACGCAGCGGATGCACGCCCGGTCATCGTCCGTTCCGCCTCGACGGTGTCGACGACCTTCATCCACGCGAGGTGGGCCGCGAGGAAGTCGTGGGCGGCAGGTTGAAGGCGATCGACCGCACCGCGGAGCTGGGTGAACGCATCGTCGTGCCACCCGGTCGACGACTGGAGCGCACGGTGCCGTCGCAGGTAGACGGAGGGTTCGCGGAGGTCGAAGAACACGCTCGCCACGGCGTCGAGACGGCGCTGGCTGCGGTCGAGCATCCCGACCGCCTGGGCCTTGAGTGCCGCCTCGAGGTCACAGCCGACGGTCAGCACGCGCCGAGCAAGTCCGCGCCGGGAGCTCTCGACGGCGTTCTTCGTCCGCTGGGCCACGCCGAGCGTGAGCTCGGTGGACTGGAGCGCCCGCACGGGGTGCAGACGGTCGTCGACCAGCGCCGCGAGATCAGCGACGAGCTGGTCGACTCCGGCCCAGCCGTGCAGGAGGTAGACCGCCTCGACGAACTGGTCGAGGCGGTGGCTGCCCGGCGCCGGGAGGACCTGGGTACCAGCCCCGACGGTGACCGTCACCGGCGGGTTCCCGGACGCCGCGTCGTCTTCCGAGAGCGGGACCGGCGCGGCACCGTGCGGCTCCTCACTGAGGAGGAGCACCGTCGGAGCGTCGTCATCTCCCGCGAGCCGACGCGGGCGCGGAGCGGTGGTCACGCTGCCGGCCGGGAAGGTCAGCGAGCCGTCCGAACCCTGGCCGCCCCGTCGCGGCTCGGACCGTTGCCCCGGGTATGGCGTGAAGGCCGAGCTCCCCGCCACGTGGTCACGCCTCCGGCGCGAAGGGTCCGAGCTCGCCGGCCTCGAGGCGTCGGCGGCGCCGGTCCAGCTCGGCCTGGAGCAGGTCTCGCGAGAGCCGACGTTCGGCGACGGTCTCGTCCTCGCAGGCCGAGCACCGTCCGAGGGAGGACTCGACGGCGACCCCAGACGTCGGCAGGACGAGCGTCAGCGCCGTCTCCTGCGCCGCGGCGGCCGCCGCCTCAGCCTCGCTGTTCGCCACCGCCAGCGCGGCGCCCAGGCGCGTGTGCAGAGCCTTGAGGGCCCCTTCCCCGGTCGGTGAGATCGGGATGGCGAGCCGATCCTTCTGGAAGCCGACGGCGTGCGGCTCGAACATACCGACGTCGAGCACGTCTCCCGAGCTCTCCAGGATATGGTCGAGCTGCGACGAGGGCGGCAGGTTCTGGAACAGCACGTACCGGTAGTAGTCGGCGTGCTCGTCGAGGTGACGCAGGAGGGCGTCCTGCCGCTCGCGGGCGACGGCGATCTCCTCGAGGGGGAACGCGAACTCCAGCCGGTCCATCGTCGTGGCGGCGGTCTGGTCCTCGCCGGCGGCGACGACGTCCGCCGCCAGCGGGGGCGCGCTGCGTCGCGAGTCGTACCGGGCGACGGCCCTCTGGAGCCGCCCCAGCGCGGCCACCACGCCCGCGTCCAAGGGCGACCAGAGCCCCAGGCTCCGGAACCGCTCGCCGTAGCTCCACGGGAAGGGACCACCGAGCGTGCGGAACACCTCGTCGTAGATGCGGCTGACCTGGTCGTCGGTCGGCGCCAGGGCGCTGCCGCACCCGGCCGGCCCGGCGCTCGCCGACGGCACGAGCGACGCGAGCGTGACGGCGTCCTCGGTGGCGAGCGAGCCCGCGGCAGCGGCGTCGTCGAGCGCGGTGAGGAGCGCCGGGCCGCCCGGCACCTGGGCCACGAGCGTCCGGAAGAGCCAGGTGGCAACGACGGGCGCGAGCTCGGTCGCACGCCCCCCCTCCGCCATGAGGCGGAAGGCGAGGAGGTGGACGTCTCGGGCGGTGAGCCCGCCGCTGCGGGCGCGTTCGACGAGGTCTGCGAGGACGCTCCCCGCCGCGCCGGGAAGCGTGGTCCCCGCGAACGCCGCGAGCGTCGACGCGGCCGCGGGGTCGACGCTCGCCGGGTCGCGCAGGGCGACCGCCGCGTCGAGGACGGCGGCGGAGGCCGCCGCCAGCTCCGCCTCGACCGGGTTCGACGGCGGCGCGGGAGCGCCGGGCTTGGCCTGCTTCGCGGCCGCCAGGGCCGCGGCCGTCCGCTGCGCCTCAGCCGCCCGTTCCTCGAGGTCGCGCTTCGCGTGAGCGAACGCCTCGAGGCGGCGGACGGCGGAGAACGCGTCGGCGAGCGCAGGTTCGAGCAACGCCCGGCGCAGCGCGGACTCGTTGACGCGGACGTCACGTGTCGTGAACGTCGGGACCGACGCCGCGAACGGGTTCGACACCATCACGACGAGCCGTAGCCGTGAGGGCAGGTACGTGAGCCGCACCGAGTAGTGCGTGAGCACCTCGTAGTAGCTGAGCGTCAGGGTGTGGCACTCGTTGGCGTTGCGGATCCGGCGCGTGACGCGCCCCTCGGAGCCGGTGTCGCTCGTCTCGGTGATGCGCGTGGCGCGCCGGGTGCGCACGTCGGTGCCGGCCTTGGTGGTGCGTTCCCGGATCGCGTTCACCGTGGTCTTGAGGACGTCCTTGAGGGCGTCGTTCGACTCGGTCGCGGCTTCCGCGTGGACGTCGACGGAGACCGCGACGCCGCGGTAGGCGGCGTCGAGCGTCCCGCCGACGTTCCACTGGAAGTCGTTGGACCGCGTCATCTCGCGGACGCACTCGTCGGTGTCCTTCGTCGTCTCCGTGACCTCCGAGGTCAGCGTCACGTCCGTCTCGGTGGACTGCTCGAGCCGGCGGGTGCGCCGGTCCCACGAGAACGTCTCGATCGTGGTCTCCTCGCCCGGCGCGAGCGCGACGGTGTGGAGGAGCTCGCCTCGCGTGTAGCCCTCGAGCACCCACGACTGACGCCACGCCAGCATGAGCGCGACCGGGAGGCCCGGCCGGGCGGGCGGCGGCACGACCCCGGGCAGGACGATGCTCGCCCGGTCGAGGTCCTCGCGTCGGATCGGGGTGTCCACGCGCGGCCCGTGGCCGAGCGCGGCCCGCAGGACGTCCGGGCGGGCCGCGACCGGCGCGGGCTCGGCGAGGGCCACCGCCGCACCGGCCGTGGTCAGCGTCCCCAGCGCGGCGTCGGCGACGGACGGGAGGTCCGCGCCCGGTCCGACCCGCGCGGCGGACCGCGTGAGCCGCGGGATCGTCCCCGGGACGTCGAGCGCCCGGCGCGTCGCGACCGTCACGGGCGTGCCGTCGACGCTCACGGTGGCCACGCCGTCGCGGCGCAGCGACGCGATCGCGTCGGCGTCCATCGAGGCCGGGGCGATCGACCCGTCGGGTCGCACGACCCGCCGCTGCCAGAGGAAGTCCGCGACGTCGGCGACCACGTAGTCCGTGGCGCCCACGCCCGTGCCCGGCGTGGCCGGCGCCGCCGGCGTCAGGCCGACGACGCGTCCGTCGGGC
>JBDIAU010000147.1:0-5622 GCA_039812565.1 Beutenbergiaceae bacterium | reverse complement strand
CCCTGCGAGGGCGGCCCGCCGGAACGGGGCGAGCGAAGGGCGCAGGGCGGGCGCCGAGCCGCGGGGGGTGCGGCGGGACGCCGTCGGTGAGATCGGTCTGTGCGGGTGGGCGCGTGCTGTGAGGCTCGCGCCGGTGGGGGGAGCGGTCGAGCGGGTGGTGCCTGTACCCCTCCCGTCGGCATCGCCGGCGCGTCCATGAGTTGTTGGCGCGAGAACGGTGGGACCGGTCTCATCTCTGCGGGCCCGCGCATCCGGCCCAGGCGCAGGGCGTGTCGGTCGCCGGTCGTCGCGTCGGAGTCCCGCGTCGTCAGGCGTTGGGCCTGGTCGCGCCCCGGATCCCCCGCGTGCGCAAGGCCCGCACCACCGCGTCGTTGACGGACGGGGTCGACAGACGTACGTTCGAGAAGCCGACCGGCCGATGGTCGCCCGGTCCGCACAGGAGGCGGAACATGCTCTCCGACTACACCCCGACCCCGTCCCTCGCCGTCACCGACCTCGCCCGTGCGCGGGAGTTCTACGAGGGCGTCCTCGGACTCACGGCGGCAGGTGGCTGGCCCGAAGGCGTCCGGTACCCCGCGGGGGCGGGCTCTCTCTTCGTCTACCCGTCCGCCTACGCCGGCACGAACAAGGCGACGGCGGCGACGTTCGAGGTTCCGCTCGCCGCGTTCGACGCCGAGGTGGCCGCCCTTCGTGCGAAGGGGGTCGAGCTCCAGACGTTCGACCTCGAGGGGATCGTCTGGGCCGACGGGGTCGCGACGATGCCCGAGATGGGCGACGCCAAGGCCGTGTGGTTCGCCGACCCGGACGGCAACATCCTCAACGTCGCGACGCCGATGTCGAGCGGCTCTGCCTGACCTCCGGTCGCCGCACGGGGGGGCGGCCGTCCGCCGTCGACGGCGCGGCTAGCGTGGGCACGTGGCACCCGACCACCCGTCCGACGCCGGTCGCGAGGCGGTCTTCCGTTGCGTCCTCGACGGGCGCCTCGCCGGGACAGTGACGCTGGACGACGACGACGACGGCGTGCGCGCGCGGCTGGACGTCGTCGTGCCGTGGGCGCGGGTGACGTTCTTCGAGTACCCGGCCGGGGTGGTGGACGCGCTGCGGCGCGCCGACCCGGCCACGCTCCACGCCCTGCACCCCGAGTTCGCGCCGTTCTGGTGCCCGACGTGTGCGGCGGTGTACTGCGACGAGCACTGGGACAGGTTCGACGTCGACGACGAGGGGTTCCACGACGAGACCCGCGGCATCTGCCCGCAGGGGCACGAGCGAATGCTCCTCGACTGACTGTGAGCCGACCGGCGCCGGGCCGGCTACCTCGTGTGCCGCTCGGGCGGGACGAGGCTGGCGACGACGGCCGCCTGGACCTCGTTGAGCGCGGCGAGGCGTTCGCCGGGATCGATGGTCGTGAGGAGCTCGACCGCGGCCCGGACCGCCGAACCCGTCGTGCCGGGCGGTGGGCGGTCCACGCGGGTGTGCGCTCGCAGGGGCGGCGGTGCGCTCGGGGCTAGGCGCGCGGTGGGTGGCGCGCTCGGCGCGAGCGGTGCTGCCGCCGGTGGGCCGGTCGTGGCGAGGGCTGCGGGGTTCGGGATCCACGTCCCGCCGTCCCCGGCCGTGGGCGCGAGCGGGGTCGCGGGGGTGTGGGCCGGGTGCGGGGACAGGTCGGCGAGGACGTCGAACAGGGTGCCGGCGGAGATGTCGAGGGCGCTGGCGAGGGCCTGCGCTGCCCGGGGGGACGGGAGCCGGTAGGCCGTCTCGAGCTGGGAGACGTAGGGGTAGGACAGTCCGGAGCGGTGGGCGACGTCGCGCCTGCTCAGTCCGAGCTCGGTCCGTCGCCGCCGCAGCAGCGCGGCCAGGTTCTCGTTCCCCGACTTCGGGCTCTTCGGTGACACCGGCGCCTCCCTCCGATGCTCAGAGCATAGGTGCGCGGTGGTGGGTGCGCTGAGGCGCGGGGACGCCTAGGCCTATGCATAATGCTGGCACGGGACTATGCTGCGCGCATATCAGGATCCACGGTCGAGAGGAGTGACAGGCCATGCACGTCGAGGCGCATCTGGACATCGATGCGGTCGCGGTCGAGACCTCGGAGGAGGTCAACGTGCTCGTACGGCTCACGGCGCCGGTGCTGGCGCGTGACGCCGAGCGGGCGCCGGCGGCGCTCGTCGTCGTGCTCGACCGGAGCGGGTCGATGTCCGGCGACCGGCTGGCGGCCGCTCGGGAGGCGCTGACCGCTCTTGTCGACCGGCTCGACCCACGGGACCGGTTCGGCGTCGTCGTGTTCGACGACCGGGTGGACGTCGTGGTGCCGGCGGGCGCGGTCGTCGACAAGAGGGCCCTCAAGGCCGCGATCGCCGGGGTGGCGGCGCGGGGGAGCACCGACCTGTCCGCGGGCTACCTGCGAGGGCTCCAGGAGGCGCGCCGCGTCGCCCGTGACGGTGCCGCACGGGTGCTCCTCGTCAGCGACGGGCACGCGAAAGCGGGCGTGACGGATCCCGACCTGCTCGGCTCGATCGCGCGGCAGGCCTTCGCCGCCGGGGTCACGACGACCACGCTGGGCATGGGCCTGGGCTACGACGAGGCGGTGCTCTCGGCGATCGCTCGCGAGGGGACCGGGGCCGAGCTGTTCGCGGAGGGCGCTGACACGGCGGTCGCGCTCGTCGCGCGGGAGATCGACGGGCTGCTCGGGCAGTCCGTCCAGGCCGCCTCGCTGCTCGTGAGGATGGACCCCGCCGTGGCGGCTGTGCGGGTCGCGAACGACCTGCCGACCCACGTCGTCGACGGTGGCGTCCTCGTCGAGCTCGGCGCCTTCCTGTCGGGCGAGTCGCGGACGGTGGTCCTCGGGTTCGCCGTGCCAGGAATGGCAGCGCTCGGTCTGGCCCGGATCGCCGAGCTCGAGCTGCGCTTCGTCCAGCTGCCCGAGCTCGTGGAGCACGTCGTCACCGTGCCGGTGCACGTCAACGTCGTCCCGTCCGACGTCGCAGCGGCGCGCGTCCCCGACTCCGTGGTTCGCACCGAGGTCGTGTTCCAGGAGGCGCAGCGGGCCAAGCGGGAGGCGTCGCGACATCTGCGTGAGGGGCGGACCGGCGAGGCGCTCCGCGTCCTGGGCGTGGCCCGGTCGGCCGTCGCGGCGCCCATGCCCGCTGTCCTGCCCGGGCAGGCGCAGGACCTCAGCACCGAGGGGGCGACGCTGGAGGCGATGATCGCGGAGGCCACCCGGGGCAGCGCCTCCCGCGCCTCCAAGCTCATGTCCGCCGACGCCGCGCGCAAGAGCCGGACCCGAGGGCGTCCCGACCGGTGATGGCGCGCGCGGGCGCCGGAGCGCGTGCCGCCGGGTCGCAGTCGGTGATCGGTCAGGCTCTGCGGTCACGGGCTCCTCGAGCCGCGTCACGGCACCATCGTCCCAGGTCCGGGCCCATGACCCACCAGGCCTCGCCCCGGGCGACCCCGCCCCCTTCACCCATCCTTGGGGGACGGTCAGAGGTCATCCCACGCGTGCGCTCGAAATGGTCGAACCGTCCCTCGTCCGGTCCCGCCCTCGCCTGTCACGATGATGGTGTCACGTCTCGAACGGGGCAGGGAGGCACCGTGCGCAGAGTTCTCGTCACCGCCGTCCTCATCCTCGGGGCCGTGGGTCTCTCGGCGTGCGCGACTCCGCTGGACCCCGGCCGCACGGTCACGCAGGAGCGGGACGTGAGCGGTGCCAGCGCCGTGACGCTCGCCGGCGTCGGGCGGCTCGACGTCAGCATCGGCTCCGCCGCGTCGCTGGAGATCACGGCCGGGGAGCGGCTGATGGACCGCATCACCTCGGACGTCACCGACGGCACGCTCGTCCTGGACGTCCGACCTGGTCCGAACGTCGGCCTCGGGGGCATCGAGTACCGGCTCGTGCTGCCCACCGTCGAGAGCGTCACGGTGAGCGGGGCGGGCGACGTCGATGCGAAGCTCGACCGGTCGCCGTCGTTGAGCGTCCTGCTTGCCGGTGCGGGTGACATCACGGCCGCGGGTGTCGACGTCAAGGACCTCACCGTCACGGTCAGCGGCGCCGGAGCCGTGAACCTGAGCGGCTCGGCCGATCGACAGCGGGTGGAGATCTCCGGGCTCGGTGGCTACCGAGGCGCCGAGCTGACGTCCGGCGACGCGGACGTCCTGGTCAGCGGCGCCGGTAGCGCGTCCGTCACCGTGACGGGCGAGCTCGACGCGACCGTGACGGGCGCCGGCTCGATCACGTACGCGGGTTCGCCGACGGTCACGAGCACGGTCACGGGCGTCGGTTCGGTTCGGGAGGCCGAGTAGGTCGCAGACCGGGCGGGGCTCCCCGCGCCGTCGGGGACGCTCAGAACGCGGCGTCGAAGAGCGCCTGAAGCTCGGCGGTCGCTTCACCGCTGTAGCCGCACAGGTTGACGGTCCCGTCGACGGCCGTGATGAGGTACGAGCCGCCCTCGCGGAAGTCGATCTCGCCGATGAGCGCGGCATGTGCGCCCGGCGGGATCTCCAGGGCGACCTCGTCGGGTCCGCTCCCGGCGTACCAGCGGTCGACGCGCATGGACACGGTGTCGTCCCCGACGTCCGTGACGGTGCCGGCGAAGGCGGGCGACATCTCGGCGAGGTACTCCGCCGTGAGGGGCAGGCAGGACGCCAATGCCCCGCCGGTGTCCGGCATCGTCAGCTCCAGCGGGTCCTCGGACCCGCCGCTCGGGCTGCACCCGGCGAGCAGCGCCCCGGCGACGCCGGCCGCCAGGACGCCCGTGCGGGCGTGACGGACGGGCCGGAGTCCCCGCCTCCGCGACGCGCTGTGTGCTCCGATCCGTTCGTCCTGGGGTCGCATCGAGTCCTCCCTCGGTTGTGCGCGGTCCTCACCCGGTATGTGTCGGACCGGCCGCGAACCTTGCGCGGGGACGCGGATGACGCGACCCGCCGGTTGCGTGCGGGACGAGCTGCCCTTCCGGTGGCCGGTTCTCGGTTGGAGCCTGGGGTGGTGGCCGGGGAGGAGCGTCACAGGCCTGACACGGGGCCTCGCTCGGCCGCGGACCGCGGATGGACGTCGGGGCGGGCGCGGTTCGCGGACAACCTCAAGACGATCCTGATCGCCGCGATCATCGCCGGGCACGCGGTGATCGGTTACGCGGCGTCGACGGACGCGTGGTCCTACTCCGACGTGCGGGAGGCGACCCTCTCGCCGGTGGTGGAGGCCGCCGTCGTGCCCCTGCTGTTCGCGGCGGCGTTCGTGATCCCGTTGCTGTTCCTGCTCGCGGGACTGCTGACGAGGCCGTCGCTGGAACGCAAGGGCGTGGGCGCCTACGTCCGTGACCGCCTGCTGCGCCTCGGGGTCCCGTTCGTGGTGTTCGCCCTGGTGCTGTGGCCGCTGCTGGAGTACGCGCTGTTCCGGTGGCTGGGCGGGGCGCCTGGTCTGGGCGAGTACCTGCGGGCGGAGGGCAGCCTGGACACGGGCGTCCTCTGGTTCGTCGGCGTGCTCCTGATCTTCTCGCTGGCCTATGCGGGTCTGGTCGGCGCCGCGGGTGTGATCGGCGCCCGGGGCCTCCGCCGCGCGGCGGAACCGCGGGCGGAGGCGCGGGAGATCCGGACCGGTCACCTGCTCGTGCTCGTCGTCGCGGTCGCCGTGGCGAC
>JBDIAU010000146.1:0-5632 GCA_039812565.1 Beutenbergiaceae bacterium | reverse complement strand
GCGCCGTACAGCTCGGTCACCTGGCGCCGCGCGGCCTCGATCGCCTGCGTGGACAGCGCCGAGGAGTCGGTACGCATGTAGGTGATGTAGCCGTTCTCGTACAGCGACTGCGCCACCCGCATGGCCTGCTTGGCCGACATCCGCAGCTTGCGGGAGGCCTCCTGCTGCAGGGTGGAGGTGGTGAACGGCGCCGCGGGCCGGCGGGTGTAGGGCTTGGTCTCCACCGAGCGGACGGCGACGGCGGCCCCCGCCAGGGCGTCCACGAGGCCCCGGGCCGCGGCCTCGTCGAGCCGCACCGCCCCGGAGGTGCGCAGCCGGCCACGGTCGTCGAAGTCGCGGCCCGTGGCCACGCGGGCGCCGTCGAGCGCCACGAGCCGGGCGCCGAAGGTGGTGGGGGCCCCTGTGCCGCCCCGGCCGGAGGCGGGGTCGCCGTCGATCCCGGTGAACTCCCCGCGCACGTCCCAGTACGCCGCCGGCACGAACGCCATCCGCTCGCGCTCGCGCTCCACCACCAGGCGCGTGGCCACGGACTGCACCCGGCCCGCCGAGAGGCCCTGCCGCACCTTGCGCCAGAGCACGGGCGACACCTCGTAGCCGTAGAGGCGGTCGAGGATCCGCCGCGTCTCCTGGGCGTCCACGAGCTGGGTGTCGAGGTCGCGCGGCTGGGCGAGCGCCCGCTGGATCGCCTCGCGGGTGATCTCGTGGAACACCATGCGCTTGACCGGGACCTTGGGCTCGAGCACCTGGAGGAGGTGCCACGCGATGGCCTCGCCCTCGCGGTCCTCATCAGTGGCGAGGTAGAGCTCGTCGGCGGCCTTGAGCGCGCGCTTGAGCTCGGCCACCTTCTTCTTCTTGTCGGCGTCGATCACGTAGTACGGCTCGAAGCCGTGCTCGACGTCGATCGCGAACTTGCCGTACGGGCCCTTCTTGAGGTCGGCGGGCAGGTCACGCGGCTGCGGGAGGTCGCGAATATGACCGATGCTCGCCTCGACGTCGAAGTCGTGGCCGAGGTACCCCGCGATGGTGCGCGCCTTGGCCGGCGACTCGACGATCACCAGCTTGCGACCCGACATCGACATCCCTCAGCTCTCGGTCTCCACGCACCGCCTCCGCGACGACGTGCCCGCGCACCCTACGCCGCCGAGGCGTGGCGTGGTCAACCAGGGCGCGCGGGCGCGGTGGACGGCCACGTCCCCCGGCCCGCCGCGGCGCGGCCCCCGGGCGCCCCTGGCGGCGCGCCTGGCCCGCAGGGGCGCGCCGTCAGTACCGGATCGCGTCGATGGGGCGCACGCGCACGGCGACGGTCGCGGGCAGCAGTCCCGCGACCGCGCCGACGGCGGTCGCGGCGAGGATCCCCACGAGCGCCACGGAGAGCGGGAACGCCGGCTGGTCCTGCAGCGTGAACCCCAGCCAGGCCTCGAGCGGCAGGTTCCGGACGATGAGGACGGCCAGCCCGACGCCGACGAGCCCCGCCACCGCGGTCGCCACCACGGACTCCAGCATGATCGAGACGAACACCCGTCCCGACGTCGCCCCGAACGAACGCCGGATCCCGATCTCCCGGATGCGCTGGCGCACCGTGACCATGGAGATGTTCACGAGGCTCAGCGCGCCGAGGAAGAGGAGCAGGAACCCGACGCCCAGCACCACGGACTCGAACACCCGGCTGACTCCTTCCTGCCCGGGGACGTCGTTGCTCCAGACGTCCACCTGCGTGCCCTCGCCGAGCGCGCCCGTGAGGTCGGAGCGCACGGCCTGGAGCCCCTCCTCGCCCAGCGACGGCGGCACCCACAGCTCCAGCGTGGGCACGTAGCCCATCTCCGGGTCCAGCAGGGGGGCGCCGTTCATCCGGGTGTACGCGTCGTAGAGGGCGTAGGCGGTGGGCATGTCGTAGGGCGAGAGGTCCGGCACGACGCCGATGACCACGGTGGTCACCGGGCGGGGGCCCGGGATCGTCGCCACCGGGTGCGACGCCAGCGGCGGGGACCCGATCGCGCGCATGAACGCCTCGTTCACCACGAGCGCGGGCGCCAGGCGGTCGACGTCGGCAGGTGCGAACCAGACACCCTCCGCCACCTGCACCCGGTGGATCGTGCCGTAGGCGGGGTCGACGAGCGAGAGCTGGGTGTCGAACGTGGCCCCCGCCGCGCGGAAGCGGCCGTTGGTCGAGACCACGACGGAGGAGTACGTCACCTCGTAGCGCTCGACCAGCGCGCGCATCGCGGGCACGACGTCCACGCTCGAGGACGTCGCCGCCGCCGGGAACGCCGAGACGGTCAGCGTGGTCTGCCTGCCCATCGACCGGTCGCTCATCTCCTCCTGGGCCTGCCCGGTGATCCGCCCGAGGGCGAGCACGGTGGTCATCGCCGTCACGGAGAGCGCGATGCCCACGAGCGAGAGGAGCACGCGCAGCCGGTGCAGCCGCAGCTCCTCCCACGCCTCCACGAGGGCCCCGACGACGCCGGTCACGGCAGTGCCGCCACGGCGGGCGCGGGCGACGACGGCGCCGCCGCCGGTCCGTCGGCGGGCGTCAGCACGCCGTCGGCCAGGCGCAGGTGCCGCCGCGCGAGGGCGGCCACGGCCAGGTCGTGCGTGATGGCGATGAGCGCGGCGCCCGTCTCGGTGGAGATGGTGTCGAGCATCGTCATGATCTCCATGCCCGTGTCGACGTCGAGGGCGCCGGTGGGCTCGTCCGCGAGGATCACGCGGGGCGAGCGCACGAGCGCCCGCGCGATCGCCACCCGCTGCTGCTCGCCGCCGGACAGGTGGGTGGGCATCGACTCCAGCCGGTCGCCCAGGCCCACCCGCTCCAGCACCTCGGCGGCGAGGTCGCGGCGCCGCCAGAAGGCGCGGCCCCGCGCGTACAGCAGCGGCGCGGTGACGTTCTCCAGCGCCGTGCGGCCCGGCAGCAGGTTGAACTGCTGGAACACGAAGCCGAAGCCCTCGCCCCGGCGCCGTGCCCGACGTCGCGCGCCGAGCCGGCCGACGTCTTCGCCGTCGAGCCGGTACTCCCCCGTGGTGGGGGCGTCGAGCAGGCCGAGGATGTTCAGGAGCGTGGACTTGCCCGTGCCGGAGCGCCCGACGACGGAGATGTGCTCGCCGGGCTCGACGCTCAGGTCCACGCCGCGCAGGATGTGCAGCTCGGTGAGGTCGGGCAGGCGGACCGTGCGGGTCACCCCGTGCATCTCGAGGAGCGGCACGTCACATGCCCAGCGCGGGGTCGGGGCGGGACACGTCGCCGACCGGGATGAACTCGAGGATCGTGTCGCCCTCCGCGAGGCCGCTGGTGACCTGGACGAGCTCGCCGTCGGTCAGCCCGAGGCCCACGGGGGTGGAGACGGCCTCGCCGCCGTCCGGCGGCACCACCCACACGTTGCCCGTGGCGTAGAGCCCCTGGACCGCGGTCACAGGCACCACCAGGACGTCCGCCGCCTCACCCGAGGTGACGGTCATGGTGCCCGTGAGCCCGGCGAACACGACGGTGCCGGCCGGGATGGCGCACCTCACCTGGACGGACGCCCCGGACGTGTCGCCGGTGGCGGGGTCGGCGGCGGCCGCCGTCGTGCTCGTGCTCAGCCCGGTGCAGGTGAAGGGCGCCGGCCCTCCCGTGACCTCCACCGAGGCCTCGCTGGGGGCGCCGATCAACCGGTACTGCTGCTCGGCCGAGACCGGTCCGGAGACGGAGAAGCTGCCCGGGGAGACCGAGGCCACGACGTCCCCGATCGCCACCGGCTGGTTGAGCAGCACCTTGAGCGTCACCGTGCCCGCGATCGGGGTCGTGATGATGGACCGCCTCACCCGGGGGGCCGGCTGGCTGACGGTCACGTTGCCGTTCGCGTCCGTGACCTGGACGGGGTCCGCGGCGACCTCCTGGCGCACCTCGAGGATCGCCGCCCCCGCCCCCACGCGGGCGCCGTCGGCCACCGCGAAGGCGCCGACCGTGCCCTCGCGCGTGGAGCGCACGTCGCTGGGTGGGTCCGAGACCACGGTCGCGTCGATCGTCACCGTGTTGGCGACCGTGCCGGTCTCGACCGTCACCACCGGGTCCGAGAAGACGGCGCCGGGCTCCGCGGGCGACGCGCTCTGGGCGGAGCCCGCCCCGGTGCCGCCGACGAAGGCCAGGTAGGCGAGCGACACCGCGATCACCGACCAGACGATCAATCGCAACGACGGAAAGAGAATGTGGCGGACAAACCCCATGACACGTCCCCAGGAATACGACCCGGGCCGATACCCGGGCGAGAACTCCCCGAATGTAGTGCCCGAAGAAGAAGATGTCGCGCAGGCACCCGCCGGTTCAGACGGGCCGCAGGAGGCCGTCCCGCACGAGCTCGCGCACCTGCGGGAGCAGCTCGGCGGCGAGCTCGGCGCCCTCGACGTCGAGGAGGACGGCGATGCCGGCCACGATCTGCCCGAGGGTGAGCTCGCCGTCGCACGCCCCCACGAGACCGGCCAGCGCCGTGCCGGCCCGCACCGTCCGGCCGAACCCGCCGCCCTGGCGCAGGAGCACGACGCTCGGGTCCACCGCCCCCGGCACCAGGTGCCGCTCCTCCGTGACGTCGCCCGCCACGACCAGGCGCGCGGCCGCGAGCGCCGCGTCGTCCCGCTCCTGGAGCCAGTCGTGGGCGCGCAGCGCGGCGGCGAGGTGCGGCCCGAGCGGCTGCCGGACCGGCCCGTCGTGCTCCTCCACCCGGCGCAGCGTCGGCGCGCCCGAGGAGGGCCTGCGCAGGGTCACGTACCCGAACCCGACGCCCTCGACGCCGCGCGCCTCGAAGTCGTCGAGCCACGCCTCGTACGCCGCCCGCCACCCGGCCGGGTCCCGGTCGGCGGTGAGCCCGCCGTCGCGCAGCCAGGTCTCGGCGTACTCCGCGGGGTCGGAGACCTCGCGCTGCACCACCCAGCCGTCCAGGCCCGAGTCCGCGAGCCAGCCGTGCACCCGGTCGCGCCAGTCCTCACCGGTGCGGTGCTCCCAGTTGCCGAGGAGCTGCGCCACGCCGCCGGGCGCCAGCACCCGGCTCACGCCGGTGACGAGCCGCTGCACGACGGCGTCGCCGGCCAGCCCGCCGTCGCGGTAGGTGAAGCGGGCGGCCAGCCGGTCCGCGACCCCGCGGGGCGTGATGACGAAGGGCGGGTTCGAGATCACGAGGTCCATCGCCTCGTCGGGGGCCACCGGGTCGAGCAGGGAACCTCGGCGCAGGTCGAGGCTCACCCCCGCGAGCGCCGCGTTGAACCGGGCGAAGTCCAGCGCCCGGGCGCTCGTGTCGGTGGCGACCACCGCCCGGGCGTGGCGGGCGGCGGCGATCGCCTGCACCCCGCAGCCCGTGCCGAGGTCGAGCACGCGGCCCACCGGCTCGCGGATGGTGAGGCGCAGGAGCGTCGCGGAGGCGCCTCCCACCCCGAGCAGGTGATCGGGGCGCAGGCCGCGCCCGGATGCGAGCTCGCTGACGTCGGAGGCGAACCACCGGTCGACGGCGCCGCCCTCGTCGTCGGTCCGGGTGGGGGTGAGGTCGACGACGGCGCGCACCTCGTCGTCGTCCGCCTCGCCGGCGGCCTCGGCGAGCCCGCAGCGCACGGCGCCGGCGGCGCCGAGGCCGGGGAGCGCGGCGTCGACCGCCCGCCGCGGCAGGGCCTC
>JBDIAU010000145.1:0-5671 GCA_039812565.1 Beutenbergiaceae bacterium | reverse complement strand
CTACAACCTGGTCTACGCCGCCGGCGCGTACCCCGCGGGAGCGTTGACGGACCGCTGGCCGCGTCCGCTGGTGTACGCCGTCGGGCTCCTCGCCTTCGGCATCGGCTACATCGGTCTAGGCCTGGTCGACGCCGGCCCCGCCGTCGTGCTCCTGGCCGCGGTCTACGGGCTCTTCCCCGCGTTCACCGACGGAGTCGGCAAGGCGTGGGTCTCCGCCCTGGTCCCGGACGAGCACCGCGGCCGCGCCCAGGGCGTCGTCCAGGCCTTCGCCAGCGGCGCCGTCCTCGTCGCCGGCCTCTGGGCCGGCGCCCTGTGGTCCACCGGACCCGGCGACGGCACCGTGCCGCTGGTCGCCTCGGGAACCGTCGGCCTCCTCGCCGCCGCAGCCTTCACCGCAGTCGCCGTGCACCGGCGCCCAGGCTCCGCGACGCAGGGCACGCAGCGCCGCGGCTGACGCCCGACCTCGCGGGGCCGCATGATGAGGTGGACGCCGGGATGCCGACGGTCCGACCGGCACGGAGCCGCGCAGGCCCGCCGCGCCCTCGCACCCCCGCGGGCCACGTCGAGACGCGGCCTGGCAGCGAGCGCGGCGCCAGGGCTCGTCCACCTCAACGACGCTCCCTGGCCGGGGACCCTGGGGCACGATCGGACGATGAGGACGTTCGAGCGCCTGCGTCCGCGGCGCAGCTGGTTGTGGCCCATGCTCACCGCCACGGGCGTCGTGGTGGTGGTCACAGCTGGCGCCGCGGCCGCCATCGAGACCGACACCGTCGAGTCGTTCTGGCGGGGGCTGTGGTGGTCCATCAGTCTCATCACCACGGTCGGCTTCATCGGCGCCCCACCGACCACCTCGGCGGGTCAGGCGCTGTCGGTCCTGCTGATGGTGACCGGTTTCCTCCTGATGGCGATGGTGAGCGCCTCGCTCGCCGCGCTGTTCGTCCGAGAGGACGAGGCCCCCGTCGAAGAGCGCGAGGAGCGCTCGGAGACGGCCATCCTCGACGCCCTCGTCCGCGTCGAGGCGAGGATCGCTGCCCTGGAGGCGCGGATCGCGCACATGGAGGCCGCCGGACGAACCGCCGACCCGGGAGGGCGTCCAGCGCCGCAGGACACCGACCCGGGTTCCGGCCGGACGAGCGGCTGAGCAGGCGCCGGGGCGAGCAGCAGCGGGACCATCTGCCCTGGTCGAGCGAGAAAGCCACTTCGCCGACGCGGCAACGCTCATCACCGGCTCGGAGGTGACGGTCTAGGGGACATCAGCGACGAGCTCGCCGAGACCGTTCGCCGCGTCGCTCGCGGCGGCCCCGTCACCATCCACCGCGACCCGGTGGGCTTCGACCGGTTGTCGTCGACGTGCCGTGTTCGACGTGGCCGTCACGGGCGCAGACTGGCACAGCCGTCACGCGGCTGCGAGCGACGAAGAGGCCCCCCTGACTCTCGGGAGCCGCCCCGGGAGAGCACAGGCAGGATCGAGGCGATGGCCATGTACGCAGGGCGAGCCGGTTCGGTTCGGCCAGGGGAGCGAGAACGCGACCCAGATCGCGCGCGAGATGGGGGACAGGCCCGGGCGCTGCTCCGAGCGTGGTGCTGACCGCCGCCGACCCGGTCGGGGCCGGTCGCCCCGAGGTCACGCCGAGGGGTGCGACCGATCTCCCGGGTCGGGGCCCGTACGCGAGCCGAACGGGAGGAAAGCCGAGACGAGGAAGCCGCCGTCGGGTGTCGGCCCCGCGTCGAAGGACCCGCCCAGCAGGTCCGCCCGCTCCCGCAGGCCGACGAGGCCGTGCCCGCCGGAGGGGAGGCCGGCGTCGACCGGCGTGGCGGGCGGACCGTTGCGGACCGAGACCGCCAGCCCCCCGGTCTCGGGGACAACCCTCACGGTCACCGCCGCGCCGGTGGCATGGGTCCGGACATTCGTGAGGGCCTGCTGAACGATGCGGAAGGCCGCCCGCTCAGCGGCCTCGGTGCGCGCACCGCCGTCGAGCTCGCCGACGTCGAGGCGGACCTGCAGCCCGCTCTCCTGCACGAGTCGGGGAAGGTCCGCGACCCGGGGCTGCGGGGTGAGCGGGACCGGCTCGCCCCCGGACCCGCGCAGCACGCCGACCATGTGCCGGAGCTCGTCGAGGGTGCGCACGCTGAGCCGGCGGATGGACTCCCCCGTCTCCCGGGACAGGTCGTCCGTGGCCGCCGCCGTCAACGCCCCCGCCTGGACGGCGACGAGGCTGACCTGGTGGGACACGACGTCGTGCATCTCCCGCGCGAGGCGCGCCCGCTCCGTCGCGCGGACGCGCTCAGCCAGGTAGCGCTCCTCGCGCTCCCGGCCTGCGCGCACCTCCGCCAGCCGGTCGGCCAGCTCACGCCGGGTGCGGGCGAGCAGGCCCAGCGCGACCGGGGCGCCCACGAACGCCGCCGTGTAGATGACCTCCGAGGTCCAGCTCGAGAGGCCCTGCCAACGCAGCAGGCTCGGCGGCCACGGCAGGTAGTAGCCGAGCGCCGCCACGCCCGCGCAGACGGCGAGCGCACGCTTGCCGGGGCGCAGCGCCGCGACCGTGTAGAGGGCGACGAGCGGTGCCACGACGACGTAGCCGATGTAGAGGGCCCCCATGGCCAGCGCGAACGACACGTACGGCCACCGGCGCCGCACGGACAGGCCCAGCGCCGCCACCATCGCGAACAGGGACTCGACGGACCCGCTCGCGTTGGAGCTCACCGCGTCCAGGAGAGCGAGGACGACGAGGGCGCCGTCGGTCAGCGCCGGGGGGAACCGTGCGGTCGTCACCGTCGACTCGCCGTCGTGACGCCGTCAGACGAGGCCCGCGTCGCGGGCGATGACGGCGGCCTTGGTGCGGTTGTCGACCCCCAGCTTGGCCAGCACGATGCTCACGTAGTCCTTCACCGTCGACGGGCTCAGCCGGAGCCGGCGGCTGATCTGGGCGTTGGACAGACCTAGCCCGACGAGTTCGAGCACCTCGCGCTCGCGGCGGGTGAGGTCGTCGAGCCCGGGGGTGGCGGGACAGGCGCCGGACCGGAGGTAGCCCCCGATGACGGCGTCCGTGACCGTGGGCGAGAGGATCTTCCCGCCGGCCGCCAGCACCCGGACGGCGTGCACGAGCTGAGCTGGCTCGGTGTCCTTCAGGAGGAACCCGGCCGCACCCAGGCCCAGCGCGTCGGCGATGTACTCGCTGGTGTCGAACGTCGTCAGCATCGCCACGGCCGGCCGCCGCTCCCAGGCGGCGAGCTGGCGAAGGACGCTCAGGCCGTCCACCCGCGGCATCCGAAGGTCCAGCAGGACCACATCCGGACGATGCCGCTGGACCTGCTGGACGGCGTCGACGCCGTCGCACGCGGCGACCACCTCGACGTCCTCGCTCGCGCCGAGGATCAGGCTCAGGCCGGTCCGGACGATGGCCTCGTCGTCGACGACGACGACGCGGATCATTGCCCGGCCCCCCACCCCGTCGGGCCCCCGCCGATCGGCGGGGGCGGCACCGGCCGTCCGCCGGTGGTGACCGCACCGCCTCGTGGACGACCGTCCGTGCCATGACCGCCGAGCATGGCACCCAGCGTCCTCCGGTCCGGAGCTCCCCGCAGGCCGACACCCCCCGCACCGCCCCGACGGGCGTCAGAAGCGCGGGCATCGACGTGGCCCGAGCGGTGGCGGTGCTCGCCATGATCGTCCTCCACATCCTCCCGCCGGCCACGGAGAGCGGGCAGATGGCGGTGCCCTGGCGGCTCAGCGTGTGGAACGCCGCAGCGCTGTTCGCCCTCATCTCCGGGGTGTCGATGGGGCTGTCCACGGGACGTGCCCCGGTGCGCGGGCGGACGTGGCGGGTCGCGGCCGTCACGGTCCTGGTCCGCGCCGTGATCATCGGGGCCGTCGGTCTGGCACTCGGCTACCTCATGCCGCCGGACGTCATGCGGGCGATCATCGTCCTGCCGTTCTTCGCGGTCCTCTTCGTGCTCGCGATCCCGCTCCTGGCCGTGCCGGTGCGGTGGCTCATCCCGCTGGCCGGGATCCTCGCCGTCGGCGTCCCGCTGCTCAGCCACCTCGTGCGCGCCGGCATGCCGTCGCCGTGGCTGGTCAACCCCACGTTCGCGGACCTGCTCAGCAGGCCGGCGCACCTGGCGGGCGAGCTGCTCCTCACCGGGGTCTACCCCGCGCTCCCCTACCTCGCGTACGTCTGCGTGGGCCTGGCGATCGGGCGGTCCACGCTCTCGTCCCCGCGCGTGCAGCTCGCCCTCGTGGCGAGCGGCATCGCGCTCGCCGCGCTCACCGGTGCCGTGTCCCGGCTTCTCATGGACCTCGGCGGCCTCCAGGCCGTCCTGAACGACGACGCCGGGCTGGCGCGGCTGGTCGACCCCGTCGACGACCTGCTGGTCTGGGGAGCCAGCGGGACCGTTCCGACGACGTCGCCCTGGTGGCTCGCCGTGCTCGCCCCCAACTCGGCGACCCCGTTCGACCTGCTCTTCACGATCGGCGTCTCGACGGCCATCGTCGGCGCCTGCCTGATGCTCGCCCGCCGGCTCCCCCGGCTGCTGTCCCCCCTCGCGACCTTCGGGAGCATGACGCTCACGGTGTACTGCCTCCATGTCGCGCTGCTCGCCGCACCGGTCATGTGGCTCGTCGGCAGCACCGCGGAGTTCGTCCTCAACGTCGGCGTGCTGTTCGCCTTCGCGCTGCTGTGGCGGGCGCGGTTCGAGCGCGGCCCGCTCGAGCAGGTCGTGACCTCCGCGACCAGGCGCGCCCGGAGCCTCGCCGGCTGACGCGGCGCAGGACGACGCGACGCCTCCGTCGTCGTCGTCGGCGCCCGACCCCGGCTCGCTGGGCGACGGATTCCGGAGAACTCCTCACGAACCGGTTCCCGACTGCCGATAGGGCTCTACCGGCCTCGACACCGAGACGCCCCAACGGCGAGGAGCCAGGATGAGCTGGGCAACCCGGACGGCGATCGCACTCTCGTCCGCACTCGTCGTGGCCGGCGCGGGGACCGCTCTCGCGGCCGGCGCCGGCCCGGTCGCGACCCCGATCGCCGCCAGTCCGCCTCCGGTCGCGACCCCCACGACCTACCACGCCGACGACGCCCTGCGGGAGGCGCAGCGCGACGCGCTCCACGCGGCGCTCGACGGCCTGGAGGCGCAGATCGTGACGCTCGAGGCGGCCGCCGCGCCGCTCGAGCCGATCGCCGTCATCGACCCGCTCGTCATCACGGCCACCCGCCCGGCCGCGGCCTCGGCAACGCCTCGCCAGACCGTGTCCGTCACGACCTCGACCACCGCCCGAACCGCGGTGGCCGCCGCGGCCGCACCGGTCGCGGCGCCGGCCGCTCGCCCGCCGGCACCTCCGGTCGCCGCCCCCCCGAGGCACGAGGACGCGAACGAGACGCACGGCGACGACGAGCGCGACGCGCAGGAGCACGAGGACGAGCACGACGACGAGCACGGCGAGGACCGTCACGACGAGGACGACGATGACTGACGCCCGCCGTCGTCACCGCCGGGTCGCGGCGCTCGCGACGGTGCCGGCGGCGTTCGCCGTGCTCGGGACCAGCGTCGCGTGGGCGTCGTCCACGAGCCCACTGCCGGCGGCGGGCCCGGCCCCCCAGTCGGCCGCGCCGACGGCGAGCTCCGGGGAGGTCCAGGTCGCGAGCGCGACCGCCCCGCCCGCCGGGGTGACGGA
>JBDIAU010000144.1:0-5674 GCA_039812565.1 Beutenbergiaceae bacterium | reverse complement strand
GGCGAGCTCTCCTGGTCCGAGCGGCTCGTCGTCCTCTCGGCCGTGCCGGTCGGCGCCCTGCTGGTGCTCAGCTGGCTCGCCACGGGGTCGCGGGTGAGGTACGAGCACGTCACGTCCGCGCCCGTGCGGCCCGCCCCTACCCCGGCCGAGGGCCGGCGGCCCGCACCGCTGGGCGCCGCTGAGGCGCCGGTGCTCTCCCGGCCCGGCCTGTGGAACCGGTGGGTGCTCGCCCGCGCGATGGGCAACCTGCACGTCGCGGGCGGGCTCGCGCTCGTGTCGCTCACCCTCACCTGGAGCCAGGTGTACGGCGCCTTCGAGGTCTGCCGCAGCCCGGTCTCCCTGGTCACCGAGCCGGTCTGCGGGCTGGCGCGCGAGGGGGCGCTGCGTTCGCAGCCGGTGCTCTCCGGGCTGCTCACGGGCGCCGTCGTCCTGCTCGCGCTCGTCGTCGTGATGGTGGCGCGGTCGAGGGTCGAGCTCATGCCCACCTCGCCCGGGCGGGCCCGCTCGGCGCCCGCGGCGCTCGCGCTGCTCGCCGGGGTCCTGCTCTTCGGCGCGACGGCCGTGGCCCTCCTCGTGTTCGGCGAGGCGGAGGTCCCGACCCTCGACGGGTACCCGGTGGGCCTGGTCGGGCTCAGCATCACCCCGGGCCTGATCGTCGCCGTCCTGCTCGTCATCGCGCTCGCCGGGCTCACCTGGCGCCGCGGGCCGCTCGGCCTGGTGTGGATCGCCCTCGCGCTCGGCCTCACCGCCGCGCTCGTCCTGGCCGCCGGGTCCGTCGCGGGGGAGGGCGGGCACGGGGCCCTCGTCGCGGCCGTCGCGGTGATGGCCGTGCTCGTCCTGGTGTCCGCGATCCCCCGGCGGCAGCGGCTCGCGAGCCTGCCGCTGCGGGAGCAGGCGTGGGCGGGCGCGGGCCCCGGCGTCTTCCTCCTGCTCTCGGCCGGCTTCGCGATGGTCCTCGCCGGTCTGCTCGTCGTCGTCGTCGGGGACTGGCTCAACGGCGGCAGCCCGGCGCCCTGCCTCGTCCTGCCGCCGGCCGAGCAGGCGGCCGAGGCGATGTGCGCGGTCCCGGGCGCCGCCGCGATCACCGTCCCCGCGACCTACGCCGAGTTCGGGGTGGCGGCCTTCGTCGCGCTCGCGCTCGTCGTCGTCGTCGTCCTCGGCGCGGTGGCCCTCGGGCTCGCGCGGCTGTGGTGGCTCGAGGGCGAGTCGATCCCCGACCCTCGCCCCGGCGCCCCGGCGCCGAGCGTGGCCGAGGCCGCCGTCCGCGCCGCGGAGGTCCCGGCCCCGGCAGGCATCCCGGCCGCGCTGCAGCAGCGCGTCGACCTCCGCTCGGCCGTCACCGCCACGCGGCGGCGCGTCGCCCTGCTGCACCGTGGCGAGCTCGGCGCCGGGCTCATCGCGGGCGGCTTCGCCGTCGCCCTGGCCGGCTCCTTGTTCGTCTCGGTGGACGCTCGGAGCTCCGGCTGGGTCCTGCCGCGCGAGATCACCAACCTCGGGCTGTGGACGCTCGCCCTCCTGTGGACGCTCGTGCTCGCCCGCGTCGTCGTCGGCGGCGGCACCCAGCAGCGCCCGCTCGGGCTCATGTGGGACCTCATGTGCTTCCTGCCGCGCTCCGCGCACCCCTTCGGACCGCCGTGCTACGCCGAGCGGGCGGTGCCCGAGATCGCGGCTCGCGTGGACTCCTGGCTCCGCGGGGACGACCTGCCGACCCCTCCCCGCGAGCGCTCCCGCGCCGAGCAGCGCGCCGTCGAGGACCGACGCGTGGTGCTCTCGGCGCACAGCCTCGGCGCGGTCCTGTCGGTCGCCGCCCTGTTCACCCAGGACACGGCCGGCGGGCGCCACGCGGAGCGGCCCGGGCGCGTGGCGCTGCTGACGTACGGCACCCAGGTGCGCGCCTACTTCGGCCGGATGTTCCCCGAGCTGCTGGGACCCCAGGTGCTCGGGACGGCCGGTTCGCGGCGCAGCGCCGTGCTCGGCCGCGACCCGTGGCGGCTCGAGGTCGCGCGGCCGCCCGGCGATCCGGTTCCCGGCGCCGTCGCCTTCGACGACTGCCTCGTCCGCCGGCTCGGGGGACGGCCCGGGCGCCGGCCCGCCTGGGTGAGCCTGTGGCGCCGGACCGACCCCCTGGGCTTCCCGGTGGCGTCCTTCGCCGACAACGAGGTCGACCGCGCGGCCGAGGAGATCGACCCGACCGGCTTCGTCGCCCAGGTCGCCGGCCACAGCGGGTACCCCCGCACGGCCGCGTACCGGGCCGGGCTCACCGAGGTCGTCGACAGGCTCGACCACCCATGACCGCCACAGGCGCCGCCGCGACGGCCCGGCGGCTGCGCGTGGCCGTCCAGGTCCAGCCGCAGCACGCCACGTACGCCGAGCTCCGCGACGCGGTGCTGCGGGCCGAGGACGCGGGCGTCGACGTCGTGCACACCTGGGACCACTTCTTCCCGCTCCGCGGCGACCCCGACGGCGCCCACCTCGAGTGCTGGTCGCTGCTCGCCGCCTGGGCGGAGCGGACCGAGCGGGTCGAGCTCGGGGCGCTCGTCTCCGCGATCGGCTACCGCAACCCGGACCTGCTCGCGGACATGGCGCGCACGGTCGACCACATCAGCGGCGGGCGGCTGGTCCTCGGCGTCGGGGCCGGCTGGTTCGAGCGCGACTACGCCGAGTACGGGTACGAGTTCGGCACCCCGGGCTCCCGGCTCGCCGCCCTGGCCGACGCGCTGCCGCGGATCCGGCGGCGGTGGGAGCGGCTGGTGCCGCCGCCCACCCGCCGCATCCCCGTGCTCGTCGGCGGCGGCGGGGAGCGCAAGACCCTGCGGATCACCGCCGAGCACGCCGACATCTGGCACGGCTTCGGGGACGCGGACACGATCGCGCACAAGTGCGCCGTGCTCGACCGGTGGTGCGCCGAGGTCGGCCGGGACCCGGCCGAGATCGCCCGCTCGACCACCGTGAACCGCGACCCGCAGGAGGTCGGTCACGGTCTGCTCGACGTCGGCGTCTCGCTCGTCACCCTGAACCTGTGGGCGCCCGAGTTCGACCTCACCCGCGTCCGGCGGTGGCTGGCCTGGCGGGACGCGCTCAGCGGCGCCTGACGGCGCCGGGTGCGGCGGGGCCGCCCCGACGTGGGCTCAGACCCAGGACGGCAGCCACATCCGCCATCGCCACGACTCGTACGGGATGACGGCCGCCGTCCACACCGGCCAGAAGAAGACCGCCGCCGCGACGGCGAGCGCGAGCACCACCGCCGCCACCCACGGCCCCGGCTCCCGCCACGCCGCCCGGGCCACCAGCGCCCGGTCGGGGCCGCCCGCGGACGCGGGGCGCCACCCCAGCAGCACGGCGACCACGTACGTCGTCGCCAGCGCGGCGAACGGCGCGAGCGCCACGGCGTAGAACGTGAAGATGGTCCGGTTCGGGAACGCCAGCCACGGCAGCCAGGTGGCGGCGTACCCCGCGAGCACCGTCCACGCCCGCCAGTCGCGCCAGCGCACGACGGCGTAGCCGAGCACCACGAGCCCGACGACGGCCACCCACCACACGATCGGGTTGCCGACCGAGGTGATGGCCTGGACGCACCGCTCGGCGTCGCAGGTCTGGGGGACGTCGTCGCCCCAGTAGAAGGACGTCGGCCGCCACTGCAGCACCCAGCCGGGCGCGTGCGCCTCGTAGGCGTGCGGCGAGGACAGCGTGGTGTGGAAGCCCCACATCTGCGTGTGGTAGTGCCACCACGACTCGAGGGCGTCGGGGATCCACCGGTTCGTCAGCTCCGGGTGCTCGAACGCCCACCGGCGCCCGTAGCCGTCCGTGCCCGCGAACCACGAGACCCACGTGCCGAGGTACGTGAGCACCGCCACCGGCACGAGCAGCAGGAACGAGGGGACGCCGTCGCGGATGGCGCCCGCGCCCACCCACAGCCGGATGCCCGCCGCCCGCCGCGCCGTGAGGTCCCACACCACCGTGAGGACGCCGAGGACGGCGAGCACGTAGATCCCCGACCACTTCACGCCCGACGCCAGGCCGCACAGGACGCCCGCCGCGAGGAGCCACCACCGCATCCCCAGGCGCGGGCCCCACGGGTCGCCGACGACGCCCGCCGCCCGCTCCTGCGCGAGCCGCCGGGCGAGCCGGGCGCGGGCCAGGTCCCGGTCCGCCACCACTGCCGCGAACGCGGCGAGAGCGAACAGCGCGAGGTAGATGTCGAGGATGCCCGTCCGGGACAGGACGAGGTGGAGCCCGTCGACGGCCAGGAGCAGGCCCGCCACGCAGCCGAGCAGCGTCGAGCGGAACAGGCGCCGGCCCAGCCGCGCGACGATCACCACCATGACGGCGCCGGCGACCGCGCCGCTGAGCCGCCACCCGGCGGAGTCGTCTACGCCGAGCGCCCGGATGCCGAGGGCGATCAGCCACTTGCCGAGCGGAGGGTGCACCACGTAGTCCGCGGACGGCAGCAGGTGCGAGGTGTCGCCGACGGCGAAGGCCTCGTCGGCGCCCTCGCTCCAGCGGCCCTCGTAGCCGAGCGCCAGGAGCGACCACGCCTGCTTGACGTAGTACGTCTCGTCGAAGACGAGCTCGTGCGGGCGGCCGAGGTGGACCAGCCGCAGGACCAGGGCGATCAGGCCGACGACCGCGGGCCCGAGCCACGACCACAGGTCCGGGCGGGGAAGGCGGCCGAGCAGCCGCCGGCGCAGCTCGGCCTCGATCTCCTCGGCGCCGCGGGGGGCGTCGTCGTCCCGGTCGGTCTCGGTGTCGGGCTCGCCGTCGAGCACGGCGAGCGCCGACGGCCCGGGTTCGGCGGGCGGGACCGGCTCCGGCCCGAGGGCGGGCCCTGAGTCGTCCACCGCGTCCGGCGCCCCCTCGCTCACGGCGGCCAGTCTAGGTGCGCGAGGATGCGGTCATGCCGCGCCCACGCACCACGACCCCGCAGGTCGGCGGCGCCCTCCCGACCACGGCCGACGCCACGGCGCCGGACCGCGACCACGAGCGCGACGGCGCCGCCGCCGGTGGCGCGGGAGGCGCCGTCGTCCTGGCCGCGACGCCGATCGGGGACCCCGAGGACGCCCCACCCCGCCTCGTCCGCCTCCTGGCGACGGCCGACGTCGTCGCCGCGGAGGACACCCGGCGCCTGCACGCGCTCGCCGCGCGGCTGGGCGTGACCGTCGGCGGCCGCGTCGTCAGCTACCACGAGCACAACGAGTCCGCCCGGGCCGAGGAGCTCGTCGCGGCGGCACGCGACGGCGCGACCGTGCTCGTGGTCTCGGACGCCGGCACGCCCGGGGTGTCCGACCCCGGCTACCGCGTCGCCCGCGCTGCCGTCGACGCCGGCGTCCGCCTCACGGCCGTGCCCGGCCCGAGCGCCGTCCTCACCGCGCTCGCGCTGTCGGGGCTGCCGACGGACCGGTTCTGCTTCGAGGGGTTCGTCCCCCGCCGCCCGGGAGACCGGCGCCGCTGGCTCGCCGCCCTGCGGGGCGAGCGGCGCACCGTCGTCGCGTTCGAGGCGCCGCACCGGCTCGCCGAGACCCTCGCCGACGCCGCCGACGTGCTCGGAGCGGACCGCCCCGCCGCCGTCGCGCGGGAGCTCACCAAGACGTACGAGGAGGTCCGCCGCGGGCCGCTCGCGGAGCTCGCCGCCTGGGCGGCGGCGGGCGTGCGCGGCGAGATCACGCTCGTCGTCGGC